>NZ_JAUBVF010000003.1:77569-229539 GCF_036705685.1 Microcoleus sp. AT3-A2 | reverse complement strand
GAGGAATTTGAAGGTTCTGTCTATGCCTGGGCAGAAAGAGGAAAGAAAGTCTATGGTGAAAGACCAGGAAAACGGGGGAAAAGAGAAAATTTAGTAGCAGGAAGAAGAAAAGGAAAGAAGGACTTAATTGCACCAATGCTATTTATGGGTAGTTTGAATGCAGAAGGATTTGAAGGATGGTTATCTTTATATTTGTTACCAGATTTAACCAGTCCATCTATATTGATTATGGATAATGCACCCATTCATCGTAAGACGGTCATTAGACTATTGGTTGAGGAGGCCGGTCATCAGATAATATTTTTACCAAAATACTCTCCTGACTTAAATGATATTGAGCATGATTTTAGTGCATTAAAGAGAGCTAAAATGTATGCGTCTCCTAACACATCTCTTGATGAAGTTATTCGTGCTTATTGTGCATAAAGAGTGTCTCATACTTATTTGAAATGACTATAGTTTAAATTTTTTTTGAGGGCTATTTTTCCTTAACTTGCTGCTGGCAATTTCGCCCCTGGTAGCATACCGTTCAAACTTTCCCAGGAAACTAAAATATCTCAAAAAGCCCGATCGCTCGCTCTGAGTCGCCATAACACCTGCAACCCCGCAACAGCAAGGCTTTTGACTGGGATTTGAGTGGCATCTAACACGAAGGCGAACTGAGGGCTATCCGAATCCGGCCCGCGCGAGATTAAATTAACCAGCGGCGGCGAAGTCGTCAGAATTGCTTGTGAGGGCGATCGGCTAAACCCTGATATAGTAAAACCAAAGGTATGCCAGAGAGCGCTTGTTCCATAACACATTTTCCAAACGGACACCAACTATGCTGCATCGAGTTCTTGCCAGAAGTCGCTATCTAATGTTAATCGCTGTATTCGGTTCTTTTGCAACGTCTGTGACGCTTTTGATCTACGGTGCCCTGGAAACCCTCATTACCATCGGCCACACAGCTACAGTACCGGTTTCCAGCGAAAACTCCAAACAACTGATTCTGTCTAGCATCGAAGTTGTAGATTTGTTTCTCCTCGCCACAGTATTTTACATTACTGCACTCGGACTTTACGAGCTGTTTATAGACGAGCGCATCAAAGTACCACACTGGCTGGAAATTCACACCATCGATGACCTGAAAAGCAAACTCACCAGCGTGATTGTAGTAGTGTTGAGTGTATTGTTTCTCTCTGAAGTAGTTAGGTGGAACGGCGGGACGAACATCCTTCCCCTGGGAGCGGGTATCGCTTTAGTAATTGCTGCGCTGACGTATTTTCTAAGTTCGCAGGTGAAAAAGCCGAAGTCAGATTAAGGGCTGTTGGAGGAGGGAAATTAGCCAAATCCGGCTGAACCAGGAACGGCAATCAAGTTGTATTTCTTTTTACAAAAACTTTAATATTACATCTGTCTTCGGACTGATAAAAATGCAATCTTAAACTTGCTTTTAGAGAGAGGAAAGTAGTGGCTTCTAGTATATAACATTTAATTTGTGTTTAATAATTAGAGGTCATTATGCCAGAACAACAATTTGATACCATACCTTCAGAAGCACAAGAACTCCCCCAAGGAGCGAAACAAATTTTTCAGGCGGCTTTTAAGAGCGCCAGTGAAGATGGAATGAGCGCCGATGGTGCTACTAGCGTTGCTTGGAACAGTGTAAAATCTGAATATGTTCAAGGCGAAGGTGGCACGTGGCATCACAAGGGCGACGATACTAACCAAACCCGCAAATCTGTACAGTCTGGTGGCAATTAGTTATCAGCAATTAGTAATATCGTGTCCGCTAACATAACCCGTATCCGTTGTGTAGTGAGGGCTTCCTTGCTCAACTTTTGATGAGAACCAAGAGTCTTCACTACCAACCAATTGCAGTGACGTTATTCTAGCGGGCATGATATCCTCAGTTATTAGCAATCTACTCATCACTTGTGGTTAATGCTTTACGTTGATAGCTGTTGGAATAGCGGTGGTACAGAAGTTAATGTAGCCTGTTAATCGGGTGTCGCATATCCCATTGCAATTCGGCTAAAACGACCAAGCTAAATACCATTATGGTTCCCGTAAATAGGAAAGACCAACCGCCCGTGTAAGGCAAAATCAAAATCCCCAACAGGTGAAATAAACTTGCTGCTAAAAGCGCGCGCGATCGCACTGCCAGTCCAGTCCCCAAATACCCTATTCCGCTCATTCCCAACCAGAGGGCACAGAGATTCGCCAACACTTTTTCCCAACTGAGAAAAATTGCTAAATCGGTCAGCAGCAATCCTAATAACATTAGGATTACCCAACCGTAAAGCACCCAAATCAGGCGTTCTATTTTGACCCAAGAGTATGTCATACTTACCATTGCTGCTGTACCTACAAGGCTGAGCGCTGACCACAAACCTGCTTGCAGCATCCAACTCACAGAAAAAAATTGTGCTGTGCCGAAGATGGGTATTAACAGCAAGCTCCACAGCAAGCAAGTTCGATCGAGACAAGTATAAAATTGTGAATAAAATCGATCTTTGCCAAGGGGGAACTGAACCTGCCAAAGCCCTTCTAAATCCTGAACCTCGATGTTAAGCTGTTTCCGGCGCAGAGGCGGAACTGAATAATTAAAAAAGGTCATATCTGACACTATTAAAATTTACAATTAGTTGCTTAGGTAATATCTCATCAGCAATCGCTCTAATTGCAATCTGTCAATCGGATTAATCTAGTGAATTTGATAATCTGTCGGTAGTAATAGTTATTTTATCGCATCAGATAAAACAGGAAGAGAGAGATTGCACAACTTGATAAATAGCTCTTGCGACAGATGGCTGGAATATTAATTATTCGATACTTTGAAAATAGTCAACTTTGTTACAGAATTTATGCTCACTTCATCCCATCCTCTGAAACAGGTATTCCACTGCCCGGAAGAATCGGATTTTTACGCGCACTGCTTGGAAAGTTTAGTGTTAAATGCTAGTGACAATTCTCGACTTATCGTAGAGTTTGGTTCAGGAGAGGGAAGTCCAGTTATTAAGTCTTTGCTGAGAAGCGATTTTGATGGGGAAATACAGGGATTTGAGCTAAATAATGTAGCTTGGAAAATTGCTCAGTCTCAAATTAAGGAATATCAACTGAGCGAAAAATACACCGTCAACAATTGCTCTTTTTTTGATTCGCCTTTATACGAGTCGGCGGATTGTGTAATCTCAAATCCGCCTTACTTGCCTGCGGTGGATGATAAAATCTACCAGCCGCTGTTGCACGGCGGGAGTGATGGTTGTACAATTGCTAAGAAACTTTTATCTTTGGGCAGCGATGAAGTTTTGCTGATGGTTTCTAGCTATTCTAATCCTGTGGGTTTGATCGATTATGCCTTGGATAGAGGCTACTCGGTTGCAAATTTTGAAATTGCACCTTTAACTTTTGGCTATTATAGTTCGGAACCCAAGGTGAAAAGCGCGATCGCCACTCTCAGAGAACAGGGAATGGCTTTTTATTCGGAAAATATCTATCTGCTGGCTGGAGTTTTGTTTAAGAAGCACCAAAAGTCGCAAAGAGATTTGTCGATCGAGCTAATTCAGTTAATGACAGCATTTTAAAATACAGGCCTGGTAGGGTGCATCAGTCTTTGATACACCCTAGGATATAGCTGTTAATTGTGCTCTGTGGCTTGGATCGATCGCACTACAGCAGCAGCAGCCCGATCGCCGATCGACTTCTCCTGATCGTACCCCAACACCAGTTCCCACGCCTCCTGCGGGTATCTGTCAACCAGCGGGATCGCCACTTCATCCAACATCCAGCGGCCGTGACGCTCATCTTCTTTGATGTGCAGTTCCCAATAACCCATTGCAGCCTGCGAGAGGCCCAGACGCTGGGCGGCGGCTAGATAATTGCGGTAAGCGACGGGCCCCGCCACCTCAAAATAAGTTAATCCGCCGTTGTAGCGCAGAAAATGGCGCTTGCGTTCCGTCAGCAGAAAGTTGTGATTAATGCTTGCGAGCACTTGCCAAGGCACTAAATCGAAGTACGCTTCTGGTTCCGTACTCATATCGAATTCAGCCAGCATTTGAGCAAAAAAGGTCGAGTGCTTGCGGGGGAGGCGACCGCCGCCATATTCTTCGATCAGCACTCGCGTAAGGGTGCACTGAATTTCGTTGCCGGCACCGCCGAGGATGCGAGAAAGGCGGCTGGCTTCCACTAAACCATCGAAAGAGGCGATCGCCAGTAGGTGTTTGTATCCCTCCTCAGTCATCTGTTCCCGCTGGTAGCGATCGAGCTCAGTTAGCGGAGGATCGACATCGGCGGCGGCGCGATCGCGCAGGGCTTGCTTAACATCCGGCAATTTTTGCAGCGCTGCAACGTCGATTTGCGCGATTTCCCACTGCTGCCAAGGTTCCTCAATGCGATCGCGCACAGAACGCAAATAGTGCGATCGTTCATTGTTGTAGCGGCGCAAATCGTCGTACCAAAACAAGTTGAGGCGGTTGACGCGGTAAAGTATGCGCTGCAAGAAGCGGTGAGCGGCCTCATCGCCCGGTTCCTGTTGGTAAGCTGCTTGAATTGCATAGGCGATCACGCTTTCAAAATCGCTGACAAGTAACGGTTTTGCCGCCACCGTCTTGTCTAAATCCTCGACTTCTAGCAAATTGACAAATTGGCGATCGGCTGCTTCGTAATTTGGGGGTACGGGTTGCTTTTTGGGAAGACTCGGCGAGTCTATTTTGGGGAGTAAATCTGCCGTGTTTTGCATGGAATCAACTTATGTTATGACTTTGATTATTGTGCTGCCTGCCCAAACAGCCAACCGTTGCAGATTGCTGAGGATTCTGGCTAATTACTTTCAACATAGCGAATCTGTCAGCCCCATACACCCTTCCATTGATAGAGATTTGATAGAAATCAATTGCGCCACAACGGCCCCGATTCATTCCGAAAGCAGGGTGACTGACGGAGACTTTATCAAACTCCGCAAAGTAATTGGAGCTAATATCTGGGCATCTTTTGGAGCCGGCACTGCTTGTCGCCACGCTTTGATACCTCCTGAAAGGACAACAACATTCAGGCTAATATCCTTAATCTTATTAGTCTCATTTCCCGCAGATTCTTGGGAATGCCGAGCGACTTTTTCCAACTGTTTGTATGCTTTAACCGATCGCCCTCCTCTGGCACAATAAAGTACAATTACGGGCTGAGGTTGATCGGATTTAACCCTAGCTTTTACAATGGATTGAATCTGCTTGACACCGAACCCCATCTCAATATCAATTATGGGAACTAGCGGACTTTCACCGATGCGATCTTCTGCGTATTCTTCGGGCGATCGCACATCTATCAAAATCACTGGTTTCAACTTACCCTGCTGCAATTCGGCAACAGTTACTTGTTTCGTATTTAAACTGGCGATAAAAGTTAGGATATCCATGTGATGAAATAGGGCAACTGCACCCACAGAAGCAACACTCGTCAAGCCAAAACCCATAATTGCCAGGAAAAGGCGAGAATAGCGCTTAATACCTGGTTTTGCATTTTCATCTAGCATTTTTAATCATCCTTGAAAATGGATAGAACATTTGTCCGACATATCCAGCAGGTATAGAATCAGAGATTCCATATTGATCAGGCATTTTTTTGGTTGGCATATAGATAGTGCCAAATAGCAAATCTAACAATGGCAACTGAACAGCAAAGTTTTTGTTGTGGATTTGGGGAATTTTACTGTGATGCCAGTGATGAAATTGTGGGGTTGCTACGAACCATTTTAGGATGCCAAATTTTAATTTAATATTAGAATGAATTAAGAAAGCGATCGCCGCCGAATAAAGAGCATAAACCACCAAACTCTCCTTAGTAAATCCCAACCAGTAAAGAGGCATAATTTTGCAAATCTGAGTAAAGATTTGCTCGCAGGGATGCACCCGCACTGCGGCTAACCAGTCCATGTGTTCAATGGTGTGATGGATTGCATGAAATTGCCAAAGCCAGGGTACTTCATGCAGTAGTCTGTGAGCGATATAATATGCCATATCTGAAACGATAACTGCTTCTGCCAACTGCAACCACAAAGGTTGAGAAGCTACTTTGCTTTGCAATTCCGGGTTTAGTAAATTAGTCATCAGCGACAAAATTACAGTTACAACAATAGCGCCGGATCTACCAATAAAGTGACCTGTAAAAAAATAGGTGGCATCTGTTGCCCATCCGAGACGGAATACCTTTTGCTTGTGCAAGGATAAAATTCTTTCGAGGGGAATGAAGATGCAAGCTAAGATGATGAAGCCTTTGACAATTTCTGGCATAATTTTGGTCGCAATTTACTTATTCAATTCTACTGTCCCATCACCGCAAGCTAATTTACCGTTAATATTTATTGGCTCAGCAGGTGGAGTTGGAGTATCAGATTTGGCAATACATAATATAGTTAGCATCGTACTTGTATCGGCAGCTTTCTTAGCATTGGCAAGAGGTGTGGGTACTAAAAAAACAGCTCCGATAACGCTCTTGATATCCTTTTGTACTGTGCGGGATACGCCGTAACTAAATGCAGCTTTTTTACCAGCAATTACTGAATAATTGTAGTTGGTTGTTTGAGACTTAAGACCAAGATCGAGGGCATCAAGGGAAGTTGCAAAAACACCTTTTTCGGCAAAATAAGCTTGTTGAGCGCGGTTCATTGAGCTAACATATTGTTTAGCTTCTGACTGCTTCGCTTTATTGCCACAAGAGAGCAGATTCGGCAACGCGATCGCACCAAGTATTATGCTGCCCAGAGGAAAATAAATAAAAGTGATTTTCAGAAAAGTTCCTACCCATGATTTACGTTTTTTGTCAGGGAGAATCTTTTTTTCTGAAGATTCCACTTTTTTATCGAGTGCATCGAGTTGAGGATTTTTCTTAAGCTGCATGATTGTTCTTCAAATGTGTTAGCCGATTAGTTGTCCAGCGAGTAATTATTGGAGGAGAGGCGCGACAATATTCAGGTTTCAGGTAAATGCCTCATTGAGGTTAAACTGAATATATCACTGAGTGCGGCGGGGTATGCAAACCTCGCATATTGTGCCTTGCTTCTACTCTATCTCTATTAAATCACCAGGCTATTTGAGAACTCGACTGACTTTTCATCGACTTCTCATCGACTTTAGACATCACTGGCATTTGGCATTTAATAGGGCGTGTGACTATAATCGAAGAAATAATTAGAGGAAGGGTAAGTTATGGCAGTGCAGTTGCTCAAAAGACTTTTCACAGTAGAAGAATACCATCTGATGGGTAAAGCTGGGATTCTTTCAGAGGGCGATCGCGTAGAATTGATAGAAGGAGAACTTGTTGAAATGGCCGCTATTGGAACTCGTCATGCAGGTTGTGTTAACCGGATTACCCGACTCTTTTGCCGGCTTCCAGAAGAAAGGGCGATTGTGACGGTACAAAACCCCATTCAAGTCAGCCAGCGAACCGAACCGCAACCCGATTTAGTATTGCTGCAACCTCGCGCCGATTACTATTCAACTGCCCATCCTGTCCCATCCGAAGTTTTACTATTAATAGAAGTAGCTGACACTTCAATAGATTATGACAGAGACGTGAAACTTCCTATTTACGCTCGATCGCAAATTCAGGAAGTCTGGATAGTAAATTTACAGGAAAACTGCTTGGAAGTTTACCGCCAGCCAACGGTTAACGGTTACAGTTTAATGCTGAGGTTTTGGCGTGGCGATCGAGTTTCGCCGCTGGCATTTCCAGAATTTGAAGTTAGTGTGGATTTGGCGATCGGGTAAATAGGGATTATTTGCAGTCAAGCCGATCGCCAAAATACTCCTGATACAACCGACATCTCGGAATGCAATGATTTCCATCCAATTTCACCAACCCCATACTATTTAACTTAAACCCCAATTCTGACCTCAATCTAACTGGCTGAGAAACATTCACAACCTCTCTCATCGCCTCCATTAATTCCGAATATTTCTCTAAATTCCATAAATGTCGCCGCAAATGATCGCTGTAAATTCCCGCTTCAGTTGCAGATTCTTTCACTAACCGATCTAAAGTCACATCTTGACGCGAAATATGATACATCCCTAGCCGTACTAAATAAGGATTTCCGCCCACTAACCCCATCAATTCTGCAACTTCATTCCCACTCCAATTCAATCCGTGCCGCTTTGCCAAATCTTGCACTTGCTGGGAATTAAACTCTGGCAATTCAATCGGTAAACCCACATTAAAAGGCGATTTGTTCACATCCAGCGGGATATAGACTTCCGTCGAATGCACCACAATCAAACGAAACTTTTTCCAAATATCTCTCCGTTTTGCTTCTTCGTGCAAAGCGCGCAATAACCCAAAAAAATCATCAGCAATTTCCGGTGATTCAAACAGGCGATCGCTCTCATCCAAGCCTAACGTCAGAGGTCTTGAGGATTCTGACAGCAAATACTGTTCAAAATAAGCCTTGCAGCACTGATTACTGCCAATTAAATCGGCTAATTCCCAACACTTGGGCAACTGCTCCAACATTCCTAACTCTTGACCGATGCTAGCACAAAACCACTGCAAAAATGTATCTGAATTAGCGAATATTTTCCGATTGGCTAGCTGAAAACTCAGCGCTACCGTGCGAGAACCTTGCTGTTCTGCGTGATGCAAAATCCTCGCCATCAAGGAAGTTTTGCCCATCTGTCTGGGCGCTTTAATGCGGATCAGTGCTCCCGGTTGGGCGATCGTCTCGTAACAGCGGGATTCGATCGGAGGGCGATCGATATAAAAACAAGAAGTGAGTTCAACTTGTCCTCCCGGCAATTCTGGCGGCGCTGCTGGCAGGGGTTGAATTATTGACTGTTTTGTGCTAGTAATTGCGTGCCATTCTACAGCTAATTCATGGTCGGCAGTTAACGATGTGCGACCTTCTTTGATAATGGTTAAAATTTGTGATATTAACTTAAATGAGTCGCCAACACCGCGCCACAGCCAGGGCTGAATTCCTGCTAAATAGCTCAGTAAATCAAAAGAAAGCGGTGTATTTAATTCAAATAAAATCGGTAAAATTGCAGGTTTACGAGCAGTTAGATTGTGCAATTCCTTGGCTAGCTGCACTTGTTCCAATACCATTTCGCTAGCGGCCGATTCTTCCGAAATCAGCAACAGCAAATAATCGCAACGCTTTAAATATGAGCCTGAGTCGCTGCTGTTGTTAATAAAAAAGACTTCGTGGCCTCCCGCACTCAAAGCTTGGTGTAACTGCTGGGAAAGCGTATTGTGTGAGGTCGATCCTCTTCGAGGGCTTCGCCAACGGACGATCGCCACTGTGGCCCTCACCAGCACTACCTCCTCTGGCTCTGAATTCGCCTCAAAATCGGCTATATCGCGCCATTCCTGCCCCAATCCGCGACAAATTTCAATGAAATTGGCATAATCCACAGGTTTGCCATTCAGAAAATGGCTGACAGTAGATTGCGCCATCCCTAAATCCTCAGCCAGGATTTTTTGACTGGGGAAGCCATTTCTCAGGAGACAGGATTTAACTGCGCGAATGCACTCTTCGCGCACCCTTAGCGATCGTGGCATTGCTTATCACAATCAAAACACTGAAACCATCATAAATGCCAACCGCCCCTAAAGTCGATGAAAAGTCGATGAAAAGTCGATGATTTTTGAAATAACTCAGTCGCCAACTCAAATAGCCGCCTGATTAGATTAGAAATAACAAGGTTGAATCCCATCAAAACGAGGTAAAAGCATTGTGTATTCTATCCTAATTTGGTCGCTGGCGTCAGCCACTAATCAACCAGGTTTCGCCTTCACCCCGCCCCTATTCTGGTTGCTGATCGGAGTTGTGCTTAGTGCGATGGAGCTATTAATCATCAAAACTCAGCCCCAAAAATACAGATTTTACCTGCTAATGATGGGAGCTTCGGCTGTAATTGAATCATTTATTTTGTGGAGAGGGTCTATAGCATTTGAGTTTAGTTGGGCGAACATAATGTATGAAGATTTTGACTGGCAAATCTTCTACTGGATGGGGATAGCCCTCGCGCTGAGCATCTGGATTAGACCAATTTTTATTGTTCGCAAAAAGTTTGTGATTCCCGAAGCAACCGAAGCGACAACTATCTCCGAAATTTTCCCCGGAGAAACCGGAATGGTGATTTATGAAGGGGCTTCGTGGAAAGCTCGCAATGAAGATTCCCAAGGGGCGATCGCACCCAGACAAAAAGTTTACGTTTTGCGCCGCGAAGGAAACACGCTGATTGTTGTACCTGACAGATTAATTCACATCAACGGCTAAATCTGAGTTGACTCTTTTATGACTCGGCGAGTTAAATCGCTTCTTGCCAAACAAAGTCCCTCTAAGAGACTAAGAAATCACTATCAACTGTCAACTGTCAACTGTCAACTATTTACCAGGAGATTCACTATGTATCAGTATTTTTTGACGGTATTGTTTGCCATCACTGGAGTATCCTTAGCCAACAGCGTAAAAATTGTCCGTCAAGGAGATGAGGCATTAGTTGAAATTTTCGGAAAGTACGATCGAAAAAAACTAGAACCGGGTATAACATTTTTGATTCCCTTTGTCGAAACAGTCGCCTATAAACAAACTCTGCGCGAGCAAATTTTAAGGCTGTCACCGCAAGAATGCACGACGCGCGATCGGGTTGCCGTCACCGTTGATTTTATTGTGTACTGGCGAATCATTGACTTAGAAAAAGCTTCCTACAAAGTGCAGAATCTCAAGGAAGCGATGTTAAATATGCTGATTCTTTCAATTCGGACTCACCTTGCTAAATTATCTGTTGAGGAACTCTACACGGCTCGACATGAGATTAATAATGCTTTAGTGGAAGAGTTGGATACAACGACAGATCCTTGGGGTGTGAAGTTTACGAGAGTGGAATTGCGCGATTTTGCGATCGGCAGTAAAGTGATTCAGCCCACATCCATTGACCGGAAAGAAGTACAAAAGCTGCGAGCTTAGGGATTAGTATTCCATCGTTTTCCTCGTTACCAGGCAGAGCCTGGTAACGCAGATACAGAAGCTCTGCCTCGCCGATTTTAATTCGCATTGTATATACCATTTAAGGAGAAAACACCATGACTAACAATAAAGAATCAATAGTTCGCAATGCAGCTTCTCGCGGTTGCGGATGCTTATTACTTATAGCCGGTATTGGAGTAATGAATGGGATAGCTCTGCCATTTTATCTAAATAATACCAATAGAAGCAAGCAGTCGGAAGCAAAACAGTATGTGAACTCAATGAACAAAGCGCAGCAAGCTCACTTTGCTGAAAAAAGTGCTTTTGCCACTTCTGTTAATGCTTTGGAAATTGGGATTAAAACCGAGACAACAAATTTCCAGTATTCAGTTCGCGCCACTAAAAAAGCAGGATTTAATTATGGAGTATCCAAGGCAAAAAACTTAAAAAGTTATGTCGGCGGTGTCTTTCTAGTTCCTGCTAAAAACTTTGATCCAAATGCTGCTAAAGAGGAAATAACTACAACGTTCATATTGTGCCAAGCTGATTCTCCCGGTACAATTAAACCAGCGGAACCCACCTATGAAAATGGTAAAGTTGCTTGTGGTCAAGGCACAATACAAGTGACTAAATAATCTAACTAGACGCAAGATAATGACAGTCGATTACAATATCAAATCGGCATTCAATTGAGATTAACAGGACTAAAGTCTTTACTACAAACAGAGAGGATACAAAACTATGAGTCAACAAAATTATAAATCAGCTAGCATTGAATCTAATGGTGGTGGATGCTTAGTGCTTTTAATCATGATTGGAGTATTTGTTTTGCTGGTTAGACCATCATTTCTGAAGAAGGTTACGAACATAAAGCAATCGGAAGCCAGAGAGTATGTTAGCTCAATCAACCAAGGTCAGCAAGCCTATTTTGCCGAAAAAAATGTCTTTAGCACTTCTGTTAAGGCTTTAGGAATTGGCATTAAAACCGAGACAGAAAATTACCAATATTCCCTTGTGACCACAAAAAAAGCAACATTTAATTATGGAGTTTCAAAGCAAAAAGACCTTAAAAGCTATGTCGGTGGTGTCTTTGTAATTCCTGCTACACAAGTTGAATCAAAGGCTTCTAAAAATAAAATAACGACCACATCTATATTGTGCAAAGCTGATTCTGCGGGTACAATTAAACCACCAGAACCCACCAATCAAAATGGTAAGATTGCTTGTGCTACAGGCACCCTACAAGTGAGACACGGTTATCACTAGAGGCTAGATTATGACAGTCTATTACCAATATCAAATCGGCATTCAATTGAGATTTACCGGACTAAAGTCATTACAACAAATAGAGAGGATACAAAACAATGAGTCAACAAAATTATAAATCAGCTATCATTTCATCTAATGGTTGGGTACGCTTATTGGTTTTAATCGGGTTTGGAGTAATTGTTTCGATCGCTGTGCGAGCGTTCCTGATTAGGGTTAGCAGCGTAAAGGAATCGGAAGCCTACGATTCTGTTAGATCAATCAACCAAGGTCAGCAAGCCTATTTTGCCGAAAAAAGTGTTTTTAGCACTTCTGTTAAGACTTTAGGAATTGCCATTAAAAGGGAGACAGAAAATTACAAATATTCCCTTGTGACCACAAAAAAAGCAACATTTAATTTTGGAGTCTCAAAGCAAAAAGACCTTAAAAGCTATGTCGGTGGTGTCTTTGTAATTCCTGCTACAAAAGTTGAGTCAAATGCTTCTAAAAATAAAATAACGACCACATCTATATTTTGCCGATCAGATTCTCCTGGTACAATTAAACCACCAGAACCCACCAATCAAAATGGTAAAATTGCTTGTGCTACAGGCACAGTAGAACTGAGAAACTAATCTAACTAAAGCCTAGATAATGACAGTGGATTACCAATATCAAATCGGCGGCAGTCTCCCGCAAAATGCACCTACTTATGTAGTGCGACAAGCTGACTCAGAACTTTATCAAGCCCTGAAAGCTGGAGAGTTTTGTTACGTGCTCAATTCCCGACAAATGGGCAAATCTAGTTTGCTGGTGCGAACTGTACAAAAACTCTCGGCTGATGGCATTGCCTGTGCTACGATCGACCTTTCGGACATTGGCAACCAGCAAGTCTCTCTAGATAAGTGGTACGGTGGCGTCGCTTACAAGCTATTGTGCAGTTTCAACCTGTTTAACCCAGTCGAGTTTATGGCTTGGTGGCGGGAGAGAGAGTTGATGTCGCCCGTGCAGCGCTTAGGAGAGTTAATTGAAGAATTGCTGCTGGTCAAAATTTCTCAAAAATTGGTCATTTTTATTGATGAAATTGATAGCGTTCTGAGTTTCCAAGAACCGCTAGACGATTTTTTTGCATTAATTAGATGTTGCTACAATAAACGCGCTCACAATTCAGAATACCAGCGCATTACATTTGCTTTGCTGGGAGTAGCTACGCCATCGGATTTAATTAGCGATGCAACTCGCACGCCCTTTAATATCGGCTTCCCTATTGAATTGCACGGTTTTAACTTACAAGAAGCTCTGCCTTTAGCAAAGGGATTTGAGGGAAAAGTAGACAATCCTCAAGAGGTTTTAAAAGAGATTTTGGACTGGACTGGAGGACAGCCATTTCTGACTCAAAAGCTTTGCAAGCTGATTTTGCACCATTTAAAAAGCTTAGCGTCTGCTTCTATTATATCAAATTCAACGGATGAAAGCAAAACTGAAAAATTTACTACAAATCAATTATTAATTAGCGAGATAGTGCAATCTCATATTATTGATAATTGGGAATCATCCGATGAACCGGTACACATCAAAACAATTCGCGATCGCCTTCTCAGAAGTCCGCACCGCGCCAGTAGGTTATTAGGACTATATCAAAAAATATTGCCACTTTCAGAACCCCCCTTGTTAAGGGGGGCAGGGGGGATCGGGGCCGATGATACTCCAGAACAAACCGAACAGCAACTGAGTGGAAATCAGCAACCTTCAGAACCCCCCTTGTTAAGGGGGGCAGGGGGGATCTGCGCCGATGATACTCCAGAACAAACAGAATTGCGGCTGAGCGGATTAGTAGTAAAACGAGCCGGAAAATTAACCGTATCCAACCGCATTTACGCAGCTATATTCAACCATAACTGGGTAGAAAAAGCACTCGGCGACTTGCGCCCCTATGCTGAATCCCTAACAGCATGGATAGCTACAAATTGTCAAGACGAATCTCGCTTGTTGCGGGGTCAAGCACTGGAAGATGCCCGACAGTGGGCGACAAATAAAAGCTTGAACACCCAAGATTATCAATTTTTAGGTGCGAGTCAAGAAGCGGAATTTGCCAAATTGCGCGATCGCGAAAAACAAACTCAAACTGAAATGGAACAACTGCGCCGCGAAAAAAAGTTACTAGAGGAACTAAGCGAAGCACAAAAGCAGAAAAAAGCGATTGCAGTTAAACTTTGGCGCGAGCAACAACTGAGAGTCCAAACAGTTACAGGAGCCGCAGTCATATTAATATCAATCCTGATAGTAGCTTTTTGGGTAAAACCGTCAATCGAAGAAAGAAACAACAAAATTCTCACTCTCAGTTTGCTATCAGAAACGCTATTTGCCGCAGATAAAAAAGAAGAAGCTTTGCTAGAAAGCATTAGAGCAGTTACAGAAATGAAACGATCGCTCGGAGTGAGTTCAGATATTCAGATGCGAGTGGCGATCGCCCTCGAACAGGCAGTTTACAACTTTCGGGAACGCCGCCGCTTGCAGACTCAAGCCAGTACGCTTGCTTTCGCGATTTTCAGTCCCGACAGTCAAACAATTGTGACTGCTACCGATGATAATTATATCAAGCTTTGGCAAACTAATGGAACTTTGCAAGCAACATTAACAGGGCATACTGATAAAATTATTAGGGCAATTTTCACTCCGAGCGGTCAGATGATTGTCTCTGCCAGCCACGACAAAACTCTCAAAATTTGGCAAAAAGATGGCAAGTTAATTCATGATATAAAAGGAAACAGCGGTCAAATAACAAGCGTATGTTTGAGTCCAGATGGTAAAATTATTGCTTCAGCAAGTACCGATGGAACCGTGAAACTCTGGAAAATAAACGGTGAAGAATTGTTAACTTTCAAAGTGGAGCGAGGTTGGATAACCAGCGCAAATTTTAGCCCAGACGGTCAGATAATTGCTGCGGCTGGCACTGATGGCACTGTTAAAGTTTGGAGTTTGAGAAAGATTGTGGAAAAGTTGCAAAAACAGCAGTCAATCGAAGCAAGCAACGATATCAAATTGATCCGAACTTTACAGGTTAAAAGTGATAAAATAATGAGTGTAACCTTCAGTCCAGATGGAGCAATGCTGGCGACGGCAAGTGCTGGGGGAACTGCGAGAATTTGGAGCAAAGACGGCACACCGCTAAGTATTTTAAAGCATACAAGTGGATTGACAAATATCAGCTTTAGTCCCGACAGTCAGATGTTGCTATCTGCAAGCACAGACAAAATGGTGAGGCTATGGAACATTGACGGTACGTTGATCCAAACTTTAAAAGGTAACAAGGATGCTGTTTGGAGTGCGAGTTTTAGTCCTGACGGCAAAGCGATCGCTAGTGCTAGTGCTGACGGTACGGTGATGCTGTGGAATTTTAATCTTGACAATTTGTTGATGCAGGGTTGCGATGGAGTCCGTAATTATTTTCAGACAAATCCGATCGCCAATCAAAACAATCGCCACCTCTGCGACGGAGTTGAAACTCAGTCAGGCATTAGGCAAAAAAACCCCGGTTAAGACTCAAAGTCGTGAGTTTTGCAGCAAAGTATTTAGGCAGCAACCGGCTTTTTGAGCGCCCGCTGCGTCTAGGGCTGATATCGTTAAAATTGGTAGCAGCTAATAGGTAATAGGTCAGCCCGATCGGTGTATTCAACTCTAGAACAAAAGTACCAGCGCCTGCAAAAAGACTTAAGAAACGGAGTCATCGCCCTTGGGGGCATTGTATGCACGGGTACTCTCTGGTATTGGCAAGTGGAAAAATGGTCTTTCCTAGATGCCGCTTACATGACAGTATTTACCCTAGCAACTGTGGGCTACGGTGAACTTCAGCCCCTCGGTCAACGCGGGCGAATGTTTACTATATGCCTGATTTTGATGGGTGTGATTGTGATTGGTTTCATCGTCAACCGCTTTACAGAAGCGCTGATTGAAGGATATTTTCAAGAAGGAGCAAGAATTAGGCAGCAGCGACGATTGGTAGATTCTTTGATCGGGCATTACATTCTCTGCGGTTTTGGGCGCACTGGCCGCCAAATTGCCTTGGAATTTCAGGCCGAATATATCTCTTTTGTGGTGATAGATTCGGCGATACAGTCGGTTGAGGCAGCTTTGGCGCTGGGGTACACGGCTGTGCAAGGAGACGCGACTTTGGACGAAACTTTGGTGAATGTAGGCATCGATCGCGCAATTTGCATAGTAGCAGCTTTGCCTTCGGATGCCGAGAATTTATACACTGTCATGTCAGCGAAAACTCTGAATCCGAAGGTACGGGCGATCGCCCGCGCCACCACAGAAGAAGCCGTAAAGAAGTTGCAGCGAGGCGGCGCCGATGCCGTCGTATCCCCCTACATTACCGGGGGAAAGCGCATGGCGGCGGCGGCTTTGCGGCCTCAAGTTATGGATTTTTTAGACGGTGTTTTGACGGGTACCGACAGTTCTTTTTACATGGAAGAATTTTTGGTCGATCCCAATAGTTGTGTCTACGTTGGGGAAACTTTGAGAGATGCCAAGTTGCGATCGCAATCAGGGGCTTTGGTTTTAGCAGTGCGGCGCGCTGGCGGGACTTTGATTGTCGGGCCTACCGGAGAAACTGCGATCGAAGGAGGAGATATGCTAATTTGTTTGGGTACTGCTGAACAACTGCGAACTCTCAATCAAATCCTCAGTCCCCTGAGTTTTCGCATCCCCCGGCCCCCAAAGTAATACGATGTCATATCAATTCCGGTTGCACTCCTCTGGATTGTTGACTGTTGACTGTTGACTGTTGACTGTTGACTGTTGACTGTTGACTGTTGACTGTTGACTGTTGACTGTTGACTGTTAACTGTTGACTGTTGACTGTTGAAGGAGGGGTCGAAAAACTGAATTGTTGAGTGTTAAATGTTGACTCGATTTTATTATTCCAATGCAACCGGAAACGATAGGATATCAAATTCCTTGGCATCGGAATTATTCATCTCTCTCTTCCCTTTCTCTGTATCCTCTGTGTCAAGAGCGGTTTCATCATTCCGATACAACCGGAATTGATATGACAACTGACTGTTTGGACATTTGAACAATACCGATGCAACCGGAAACGATATGATTTCAAAAATTCACAATCTCCACCACACAAGGATTTAGGGCAAATAAAAATGCTCTCGGCTACTTTGCCGAGAGCATTTTTGAGCAGTTAAACTGCGTTTTGATACAAATTTGCTACATTCTCACAAATCCTAAAATCAAAAATCGCTGAAACCCAAAGCCGATGGTGGGATTTGAACCCACGACCGTTCGATTACGAATTTTTAGTATGCCATTAACAGAAAATGTTTCAACAATTTCCAACAATAGGGATTAATTGGTTGTGATGTAAGTTCCTCCAAGCATTATTCCTGCTGCTGTATCCATAGCTACATTGCTTTGCCCGCCTCCTCCTGCAGGAATAGAAGCTATATTAATGATAGCTGCATTATTAATGGTCAGTAAATTGGCCATAAGTACACTATTTGCAACCAGTGTTAAATTCCTGTGCCAAATGGTCGTACAACTGCTAACTGTGCTTATATAGGGTAGTCCAGCGATTCTAATAGTTCCCGTCCCCGTGTGATCTGTCCACTCAACGAACAAGTCGAAAAATATCCTTTTTCCTATTTTTGTGAAGCTTCCGGCCCTAGTTGTATAAGTTCCCAAACCATCAGTTGTTGTGCCTATCACCGTAGGGATAAAAGTTCCCTCCAAGTAGTCATCTAAAATATTGGGATTACTTGAAGGATTTTGCACACTTGGAAAAATAATTTGGCCAGCGGTAGTTACTGGACCTGTAAAGCTAGGGCTAGCAATCGGCGCTTTTAAGGCTAATTGTGTTGCTATGGTAGCCGCAAAATTGGCATCATTTGCTAATGCCGCCCCCAGTTCTGTTAAAGTATCTAGTGCTGTGGAGCTGTTGCCCACCAAAGTATTTATAGCTGTGGTAATTTGTGCTGGTGTTGCAAATTTAGTGGGGTTTTCCCAGCTTCGATCGCCCCTGAGCAAAAACTCACTACTACCAGCGGGCGGCGCCGGCACCAAACCGTTTGTACCAGGGAGGCTGGCAGACGGTGCACCGTAAACACTGAGCAAGGTTTCAAGTGCCGCAATGCGATCACTCAATTCCTCATTTCCATTATTTTTTTTTTCGGCGACTACGGAACCCCATACCAAAATTGTGTCTACTGAGGTCAGTGCATTCCCAAGTTTTACCTGAATCCCCAAGCTCAAATCTTCCGCCACGTCTATGGTGTTTGAATCGCTGAAAAATCGCATCAAGTTCACGTCATAATATGGCTCTTTGTTGAAAAGTCGAATCGGAGCTCGCTCAATCCAGTCTCCAGTGCCTTTTTTTTGATATAAAATAATTTCTCTAAATTGAGTATTTGTAGCTACATCATCAAGAATTTGCTGCAATACGTCCGGTGGCGTATCATCGGGAATATAAGGAAATTCGGCCGCATCAATACTTTTAATATTGACTGTCAATCTTAGTGTAGTAATAAATCCGCTAAACCCTGTGGCAGGCTTGTAAATCGTAGCGATAGGTGCGGTATAGTTGCTAGAGTTGATTTGAAATAAAATACTTTCAGCAATGGCCATATTTGAAGTAAGGAATAGAGCTTACTCTGATAATAGCATTTCAGAAGTAGCAGGAAAATTACTCCCACTGCATCCCACAGCTAGATATAATAGTTTTACGGATTTGTGGAAAAAAACCAGAAAAGTAGGTGGGTATATACCAAGACCTAAAACTTGTATAACCGCAGAAGACGATCTTTTTCCATGCTGCCTAAGTTGCGCCGCTATCACCGATCCTGAAAATGTTAAGGAATTATTGGCACGGCGATCGGCAAATGCTGGATGGATTACCGCAGATTGGTGGTGGGATTTTGGCTGGTTGTTGCCTGCGGGTTTTGTGAATTTGGGGATTGGGGTTACAGTTCCGAGTCCGCCTGTTGAGCGCGATCGGGTGTTTGTTCACAAACCAAATTTGTCGCGAGGGTACCTAGATTTGGATTTAGCCGCTCACGCTAAAGTCGGAGCCGATCAGCACGAAGCTAGGGCTAGAGTTTCTGCTTATGCTAATTTTGAGCAAGTGGCATTTGAGGGGCAGATGCTGGTTTCAGTGTACGGCGATATCAGTGTTGCAGTTCCCCGATCGTTGTGGTTTGGCGATGGAAAAGAGGTTTGGCAACGATTTATATTTCAAAATCCTGTCATGCCCTACGAATTATCAAATCTAGTTTTAGCTGGCAATAATATGAATGTAGAGGACGGAAAAGTTGTGTTTATGGGAGTTGAACTGTAATGCCTGATTATTTTCACTCAGCACTACGCGGAGAGCAGATTCACGAAGCCAAAATTAAAGTTTTACCAGAAGGCTCTATTTTCCCCGTGCCTGATTGGGAGGGGCAATTTCTTGTAGTTGGTTTAAAGTTATATGTCAGCATCAAGCAAAATAATGTTTTAACTTGGTTGCAGCCAAAAGCTTATAATGTACCACAATTACCTGCTAATGTAGTAGTTTTTGAACGCGGTTACGGAATGCCGGAGCCGCGCTCTATGTATGAATCAGGAGTTATTTACACTAACATTCAAAGCAATGATAATTATTATTTGAGTCAGGGGCAGTGGTTAAAACTAGGTCCTGAATTAAGCGCAAATAAATTATTGATAGAAAATAGCAACGATAATGAGGGGCATAACACCCCAACTGACGGCACTATAAACGCCGCACTGCTACGAACTTGGGAATTAAATAAAAAATATTATTTTAAATTTGAGGCGCCGTCTACAATTTCATTGAGTCAATATGCTACTAGCGACTATTTTGTTGAGTTGAGGTATTTCAATACTTTAGCTTCACAAGTTGTAGATGGCGCGCTGATCACTTTAGACACTTCTGGCTTGCAAAACGTAAATGATTTGTATAAAATAATGGTATATTTCAAACAAATTCAATACGGCAATTACGAACAGTGGTTATATTGCAATTACTTGTTCGATCTCGAATCGCGATTAATAAAAGTACAAAGTCTCGCAAGCGTTTATTACAGCGGTTAAAATAATATGGTTAGTTTTGTTGCACCAGCAGCAGGCGGTATTCAGCCAATTAACGGCAAAAACGGAACTACAATCGAAGGCTTGATTAACGCCGAAAGAGGAAAGCCAGGGCGCGATATTGTGCCAAATGTTATTAATCAGATTATTGCAGCGGCTCAAGTGTCAGTGCCTGCCAATGCTTGCGATCCACAGGCAGCTTTACAACGCGCACAGCAGCAAATTCAAGAAAAGGTACAGTTAATCTTGGTAAATTATATTCAGCAACAGGTGCAGCAGGAGGTCAGCAATTCGGCGTCTATTCAACAACTGCAAAAAGAATTACAGGCAATTCAGCAAACGCAAAATCAAACAGAATCCATACAACAGCAAGCGGAGATTATCGAAAAAGACATACAAAAACAGTTAAGTGGACTTATAGTGGGAGTCGTAGGACGAGCTTCGCAGCAGTTGCCACAAGTTGCAAAACTTGCAAATACAAATGCCGCCGGGCTTAAGACGATCGCAACCGTAGCTGAATCGCTATCAACTTTTGTACCTTCACAAGGAATCAATATGTCGGCGTATGCGAGCGCTACTCAAAAAACCGTACAAACTGTTAGTCAGGCTTGTTACATCTGAGGTATTTATGAGCGCTTGCACTGGAATTGGTAACGGAATAGGCGGAGCGATTGGCAGATGGGGGGCAGGATTAGGCAGTGCATTAGGGTTAGGTGCTGCCGTTGATTTGGGGGTTAGGGCATATACAGGTTATGGATTGCTTGAAACTTTATCAGTGCCATATATTGAATGTCCTGATGGCTCGTACTCAAGTGCAATTGAATGGTACGGAAGCGGGTTAAAGTGTCCTAAAAAGCCAGAAACCGCTGAATTGGGTCTTAAACCTCCTTCGCCTCAAAGCAGTCAAGCTCTTTCTTATAATGATGCAATTGAAGCGATGGGAGGGAGTACAACTACGTATTTTGGAAATCATGTTTTTGGTTTCAATCTCTACGGTACTATGTTGGGGAATTCTCCTTTATGGCAGCCTCGATCAGGGCATTACGATACAGGGGCGCAACAATTTCAAGACAAACTAGGGAATGTTTTTACAAGGGGAACTATAAGCGAAGCGTTGGGCGGTCCACTTACTGATGAACCAATTTCGCTACCTTACAGTGATATGGGTAGAGGCGGTTTTTTTTTAGATCCAACCTTTAATCAAACTTGGAATGGAATATCAGGCGGAAGTTATTTTTTTGTAAATAGTCAAGCACCTACACAAACTAGAACAAAATTTGCAGTTCCGTACATGAAAAGAAATGGATTTTTTCGTGGACAATCTCCCTATACTTTTCTAGGAATTCAAGCAAGCATTCCCTCTGATTACGCAAAAGCTCCGCCCGCCGCCAATATTTCATCAATACCACCTGGATTTACACCATCACCACCACCACCAAGAGAGGATTGCGAAGAAATGAACTGCCCTTGTCTGACTCCTGACATGATCGAAAAAGCGGTTAAAAAAGCTTTGGGTTTATCGCCATTTGCTCCTGAAAAGCTCATTCGAGAAATGGGAGCAAAAATATTTGCTGCTCCCGGTCCGTCTTTCGTGCCGATTGTCCCCCTAACTTTAGTGGATGCGATCGCCGCACTGGTAGCCGCTAATTACATGAGGGCTGGCTACGGCCGGTATCCTGTGCTAATGCCACAGTCACTGATCAACGACAATTCCGTTGCCGACGCCGTACCAGCGCAGCCAATTGAGAACTTCGCAGAATGGTTTGAATGGCATATAAAGCAACAGGACGCAGTACAGGGTGAGTGGCCCGTAGAGATTGCGATCGTGGATGGAGCCAAACGCCAACCGCTTAAATTCGAGAATATTTCTGAGGCTTTTGCGGAGCTTAGCGGCTTGATGATTCAAACCGCCACCGATGCCGATGCCGCTGTAGCTGTATCTTCTCACGCTGCCGTTGCTGCCACCAAGGCGCATACTGCTAGTGTGATTGCTCAGAAAAATGTGGAATGTTTGATCCGGTTTTTTGGAGTCCGGACGGGTTACGGCTCAATTTTTATTGATTCGGCTATCACTCCAATGGACTCAGACAATCCAACATTTAATCTGAAAAAATTCCTCACCCCATCAAAACAGCCGATTGCATTTTTAACAGACGTTGACCCGTTCGACTTTCAGGCAGTGTTAGACCGGATTCTTCGCAATAGCGAAATAGCAAAATCCGCAGTAGCTCTAGACGCTAAATCAGGACTGGTAGGGGATTACGCCAGAAATCAAAGAAAATACGACGCGGCCGAGACCAAACGCGAAACTGAAAAAGAGCTCGAAAAACTGCAAGCTAGTATTAACGCTGCCAATCCTGAATTCAGGGTTAAAATTCGAGTAGACACACCAGCCCCCACGGGCGATGTCACTGGAAATAATTTTGTGATTAAGAGGCCAAAAACTGCTGATGAATGATTTGACTTGGGCTGAATTACTGGCAGCGCTTCCACCTGATGCAGTTTTTGTAGATAGCGGTCGCGGTGTTTGTGTGAATGTTTCCCTAGTTTCTGGAGAATCTCCGAATCTAAATCTACTTACTCAAGTAGGGGTAATCGAATTTTGTTACAAACTTCTTGACGCCGCCAATCGAGCTCAAACCACTAAAAATGCAGCATTGCCAGCGGGTAGCAAACTAAATTCTTTTGGCGCTCCAATTTGGAGTACACCAACTGCCACTGGATCGGTAACCGCCCGCCATTCAGTAGCTGCTCAATTTACAGTTTCTACCGCAGTGGCTGTGGCGCCGTTAACCTAATGAACAACACGCCGATCGTACTTGGTGAACTTACAGAATTAAGAAGTCGCCGGACCCGGATTATTAACAGCCAGAATTTAGGCGGCGAACGGACGATCGACATTACTGCCAGCAGCGACGGTAGCAATCCCGGAATAACTAGCGGGCCCGGAACTGGCGGCGGTGGAATCCTTGGTGGCATTGTTTCTAGATTGCAACAGTTTGCTGGGTTTCTTTTCCAGCAAGCGCTCAACACTCTAACGGCAAGCATTAGCCAAATTGCCAGCACATTAGTAAGTAATTATTTGCAGCTTGAAAATTTTGACTGGAACAGCACCGACGACGAAATCAAAAAGCAAATTACCGCTAACAATGAATCGCTATTGCAAAATTCCGGCGATGCGGTCGGTCAGATGGCAGCGTGGGGATTGATCGGGTTTGCAAATTTGGCGATTGGCGCAACTTTGGGGGCTTTAGGCAAAGCTACTGGTAACAACAAATTGCGTGGAGCAACTATCGCCGGCATTGCCGTACCTGTGCTTTCTGGCAAGATTGCGCTGGCGCTTGCGGAGGAAGGTGGCGACGAAGTAGGCGATGAATTGCGATCGTTTCTGATGCAAGCTCGATCGGTTGCTGTTCGCAATGGAATTCTGGCAACTATTTTGTCAGCACGCAAAGCTGGATTTTTTGGCGGCAGTGTTACTAACGAGGCTTTACCTGTTGATTCGTTTATGAGTCGGCAGCAAGATTTTATTAAAAAGAATATTCCTGATAAGTGGCAGGATTGGGCAGAAGATGTTTTGGATAGCTTCAAGGATTCTATTTCCGAAGCTATCTATGTGGTGACAAATACGATTGACGATGCGCTGGCAGCGTCTAAATATGCTGCATATCAAAATGAGCGGCGACAACAAGTTACACTTTTATTAAACGAAGACGATGACGAAAATTAACTTTCAAGGCTCAATTGAGGATGTAAAAAAGCAAATTGAGCAAGCTATCGCTACCTATGAATTACTAGGTAATCAAACGTCTGTTAAATTTGAGACGTGGTTTGAGAAATGGGAAACGGGATTTTTAACAGCGACTGAAAATAGAGCGTTAGGCAACTATCAGCTAACGGGTGAAAACGCATGGAGAGCGGACGCGGGCAAGCGCCCCCGGTTCCGACAGTGGGAAAACGACGACGGCATCATAACAGGCGAATACTGGCGTGATCGGGATAATGATGCTACTTCATTAATTCTCAGCGGCACGCCTGAAATGCTAATCGATCAAATTATCCAAATTGAACACAGACCTAATAGTGGCGGTAAGGCTGCTGAGTCAGAATTTACTGGCGGTGGAGAAGTCAAGCGCAAAGGTAGACCGCAATTATATATTTATTTTGAAGAAGACGAAGAAGATATTGAGCCGGGATACGATCCGATCCGAAGCCGTATCTCAATGAGGCTTATGGATAAAACCGACACAAGTTTAAGCCGTGCCGATTTAAATCAATATACAACAAAGATTCAAAATATTTTCGGAACTGGCGGAGGCAAAATATGGAAACGCGGAAAAGATATGGCTAGTTATACAGACTGGGAAAATGGCTATCAATTGCAATTGTTGGTACGTTCTAAAACCGACGGAGAAGAATTGATTAAACAATTTTTATCCATTCAAAATGTGTCGTTTGCTAAGAAAAAATACTTTTATAAAGAAAATCAGGATGTAATTAACGCATACCCTACAAATCCTGGTAGCGAAATTGTTTTAGGAAAGGAAATCAAAAAAGCTCGTTACAGACCAATTGCAGAAATTAGGTTTCAGGCAGCATGGATTTCTCTTGCTTCTATCCGCAAGCCAGTTTATCTAGTAGATCAGTCTGGTGAAAACAAAATATTTTCTGATTGATCTTATTAAATCGCAAACGGTGACACCGTTTGCCCACACAGTCTACCTCAATTTACCGGGCTATGTTTGAAGCATGACATCACCCTTTAGAGGCAGATTGACCGATGGCTGATATTACTTACAG
Organism: Microcoleus sp. AT3-A2; assembly: GCF_036705685.1. Classification (NCBI taxonomy): domain Bacteria; kingdom Bacillati; phylum Cyanobacteriota; class Cyanophyceae; order Oscillatoriales; family Microcoleaceae; genus Microcoleus; species Microcoleus sp. AT3-A2. Next base: position 204,455 of record NZ_JAUBVF010000003.1, on the reverse strand, counting down.
CGAATGGACGACCGCAATCGCAGATACAGCGATCAGCTCCATGATCACCAACGCATCGCTACCCAGCTCAACCTTACCGCCTGCCGAAACGCTTTGGAAAATGGTGCAGGGGTACAAAAAAGCCCAAGATGCTTACAACGCAGAAGACGAAAGCGGTACAGCTCCCAATTTGGCAACGATCGACACCATGATCTTGGGCCCTAGCGTTGAAATCATGGCAGGCGACGGTAGACCTTACGTGCGGGGACGCGCTCAAGTACAGTGCGTGTTATTCCTCGATTCTAACGACGTGCAGGGGGTCACAGTAATCTAATGGCTCAAAGATTTTCTAACATTCGCAAAGCTATAAAAGACGGATTAACTGGTACTGATTTAACTGCGTACAAAGCGTGGCGACGCGGCGATACAAAAATTGACGCGCCTAGCGTACCTCGCGGCCCCAGCGTAAGAAAGGCGTTAAGTCCGTTTTTTGAGGAAAGCTACACATCTTTTGTCACGGCCAAAATTTCTGGACGAGCTTTTGCAGCTCTCGGTACAACTGGCTTGACCGATACTAATCTAGGGCTTAATAATGTTCCGCTAACAGCAGGATCGACGTTAAGAAAATTAAAGCGCTTTTCACCTGCTAAGGCAATTTTGTTTATTCCCGCAGTAGGGGCAACGGCAACAACGCCGAAATCTACCATTACTACATTGGAGTACAAAAAAATTCCCGGCAGTAGTTACACTTTGCCCATAGGTAAGCGATCGGTAGCCGGAGGGAGAAATTGGCTTGAAGTTACTGCCACTTTAGAAGCTGAGGTTAGTCCAGGCGTGCGGGTATCTTTCCAAGTTGAAAATTTTTAAGGAGTAAGCAATGGCAACTAGGCAAAGATTTCGCGATTTACAAGACTCAATTAAAAAAGGGCAGCAAGGGGAAAAGCTTACAGCTTTTAAAACCTGGCGAGCTGAAGGGCCTGCCGCAACTTTTACGGCTCCAGCCATGCCCGCAAAGGGGGCAGCGATCAAAAAAGCGCTGCGACCTTTCTATACCGGCAGCACTGATATTACAACTTTTGCTGTTGTCAAGGTGTCGGGTAGAGCTTACGGTGGTATTGCAGCCGTTGGAATGAGTGATGTTAAACTTTCTCTTGAAGATGTTGCCGATACGCCTGCTGATGGAGTTTCTTATGAGTATGTAGATGGTTTTTCACCCGCCAAAGCCGTAATCTTTTTACCTGGTACGGGTTCAAACACTACACTTTCTCGAATTACTAACAAAAATTACAAAAAGCGCAACGGTGCAACCTATACCCTCCCTTTTGGTAAGCGCGATTTAGCAGGAGCTCGCGATCAAAAAGGAATGCGCGGCCGAATTCTTGGCGGTGTGATTACTGGCGCTTCTGTAAGTTTTAAAGAAGAAAGTTATGCCCCATAGCGTTAATACCGAAACTCTCGAAAATTGTTTTCGCTCTTACATTTGGAAACCGCCTGAAGGTTTTTCAGAGGCAGAATGCCTTGAGTTAGTCGGTGCACTTGATACCGCTAACAAGGCAACTACTCAGTTTTTGCAAGGCGAAATTGATGAAGAGACCTTCCTTGATATAAAGGAATGGGCGCATGGTTTAGGAGAAATGGATGATTTCATAGAAAGCGCAGAAGACAATATTGAGTTATTTTTGCCCGGTTTGCTATGAGTATCATTGCCGATGATTTGGGGGGTTGGTTCAACATTGGTTCTATTTCTCCAGATAACAACTGGAAAATGGCTCCTAATGGCGCAGGACTAAACGCACTTTTTCGATTAAGCTATACAACGAATTGGAATGAGTGGGAAACGACTACTAAGTTTAAATCTTACGGGTTAATTCGATTTCACTACCGACAAAATGAGCAATTTTCTTTAGTCAGCCGTGCAGTAAAAATTTACCCTAAGCGAGAAATTGAGTTAGTTCGTTTTCCGCCACCTCCCGAATTCTCCAATTTGACTAATATTGTGCGAGTGCCAGCAGTTAAACGCGTAACTTACGATCGAAGGGGGCAAGGAGGATTGAATTTGGCAAATATAATCGCTTGGTCAGTCAAGATTGAGTATTTGTTAATCACCTAATATGTTACTGCAACAACATCCGCCGTAATTGTATGCACACCAACTATTTAATCGGAATTGCGATCGGCTGCGTTGTTGTAGTAATTGGATATCGCCTGTTTCCACCTAAACGGGAAAATCAGCAAAAGAAAAAGATTGCAGAATTATCAACGGAAAACAAAGACTTAAAAAATGAATTCAAACTAGAAATTACTCGCAATCGTATTGCTATCAACAAACTCAAAGAAAGAATAGACACTTTAGAAGATAGGCAAAATAAAGCTGATGAATGGTTTGGTTCGGTAATTCGTCATAGCCGCGCGCAATTTGACAAACAGGCTATCGAAGATTTTCTAAAAGAACAAGGAATGAAAGAGGAATTGTGAACGAAAAACCTCCTCAAAGTAGAAATACAACAATTACTTTTATGACCTATTTAGCTGTCATCTGTCTGTTGTTTACCGCTTTATATATTTATTTGGTTGTTAGCGAAAAAGAAGTGCCTAACTTTGTAACTATCACCATTTCTTTTACACTAGGCCCCTTGGTGTACACCCTTACACCAAAAGGGATTGGGTAAATGGATAAAGAAGCGCTCAAGACGCATCTAGAAGGACGCAAGGAGCAATTGAACGCACTAATCAAGCATCTAGAAACCAGAGGCGACGAACATCCGCAATACGGTCAACTTGATAATTGCAAAATAGAATTTCAAACAGTAATTTCTCAGTTAGATAAACTGAAAAATAAAACGTGAACATTCATGAGGCTTATAACACTTTAATCGATGAAAGCGCTACTCTTGACGAACTTTTGGCAGCTCATAAAACTTTTGCATCTGAGCGAGGTTATTTACTCTCAGTGGCGATGAGAGAACCCCGAAATGATATGCAAATCGAACCTAAATTATGGAAGCTGCTAAGTGCCGAGGCGGCTGTCGAATTCAAAATCAAAAACTTATTCAATCAATTTTAAAATTATGCTTGACCTGACTACTAGCTCTATAATTCTTAAATACTGCCAATCAAAAGGATACCCGATCACAAATTTCAACATTATCTATATAGAAGGCTGTGACATCAATGGTCGCCTCAACAACGATGCACCGAACCAATTTAACGATGTGCGCGCAGTCTTTGATAAAAATAAATGCTTGGATTGCTGGCAAGCAACTTGCGAGCCCGGCGCTTGGTACACTCACACACCAATGAATCCCGATGGAGCATTTCGGATTGCCTTTGGCTTTCATAAAGAAGCATGGGAAATTGGGATTCATGGAAATTCAGAGCCACACGAAGCATTAATCCAGGTTGGGGAAGTGCGCGGATTTCGGGATTACAACCAAGATTTTATCCGTCCTGGCGATCGCGAAGTGTGCGGTTATTATGGGATAAATCAACACTGGGGATACGATATGCCGCCCGGTGACATTGGCCAAGCGTCGGCTGGATACTTGGTTGGGCGGAGTCGTTACGGTCATCAGCAATTTATGCAGTTTTGCCGAAACAGTAGGCGACGGTATTTTGATACGATCGTCATCCCCGGAAATGAAGTTTTTAAGTTTTAATGTCAAAAAATATCCCCCTCGGTAGTGAGGGGGAAGAATTGGATAGAAGCCCATCCCTAGTAGGGTTTTAAGAAATATGCACTTTTTACGGTTTCAATCCCTGAAAGGGGTGGATTGCATCGCCACACAATCCGCAACGCTCATCGGTTTGCTCAATTTTAACCAGTCTGAGGACTTAACTGGGAGGCTGACATCTTCTGGCTTGTGCAGCGCAGTTATTGTCAGCCACCATAATTATAGATCGCGAAATTCCGTAATTCCTGAATTCGCAAATTCGACAATCTTTGCACTTACCGCGCGTTCTACTTCTGGGCATTTTTTGAAGATTTTGCGTAACTGTTGTTGGTCGCGAAGCTCGAAAAAGTAGCTGGCCGCCGTTATGTAATCACACCACATTCGACAATGTTCGCCACGGCGATCATGTTTTTCGGCCCGCTCTACCCAATATTGAGCTTTTGCCAAAAGTATTTCAGTCATTTTTACCTCCCCTCACACTGCTGCAAAACTTCCCGCGCATCCAAGTTATAAACGTGGCAAAACAACTATCGGAAGCGTTTGATAGCTGTTTTTTGTTGTCTAATGCCATCCCGTTAGTGGTTTCCCTCCGTGTGGTTTCCACGCTGGAGCCCCTACATTCATCTTTGCTAATTTCACGGATTCTTCTTCTCGCAATTCCAGACCTACCAATGAACTTCCACACCGAGCACACCCTGAGCAGGGATAAGCCATTTTTTCATCCAAAAATCTAATTCCGCAGCAAGGGCAGGAGTAGTGAATTGCTAAAATCGGCTTGAGTTTTTTGGTTCGTCCCATCGTTTGTGTTTGAGTGCTAGCTTGCCTCGTCAGCACCGGGGTTACAACCACCCGGCAGACGCCCCGAAGGGCGTTTCGGCGTTTTAAAATGTATATCGATTGTGAGACAACCACTCTGTTAGCGCTGTTACAAAACCTCTTAAAATTCTGGCACTGCTAGTTTATTGATTATCCCTGCGTAGTTCCGGAAAATTATCTCTGCCGAGTTTCCAACCCACTTAGAAATTTGAAGTGGCGGAACTCCATTCTCTAGGCACCAAGAAATAAAAGTATGACGTGTGTTGTACTGTGGTCGGTACCCGTCGATCGCCTCGTCTGTAGCAAGTTGGCGCACAATGCCCAATACTACCCCTTTGCCATACCAGGCAGTACGCAAATCTTGGTGAGTAATTGGCGAACCGTCGGGGCGCAAAAACACCGCAGCGGTACTCACAGCTTTAAGGGGCCTGATTGACAACAGCAAGCTTTGCAATTGTTTATTACATGGAAAATCTCGCTGCGGTGACTGCTTAGTACCCTGTTTTCGCTGAGCGCCTCCCTTGCCCAAAATTACTACCTCTTCAAAACTAAGAGAACTACAGTTACTTTTGATGTTTTTCCAGCGCAGTCCGATCGCTTCAGACGTACGACAGCCAGTTAGGAAGAAAAATTCAATAAGCGGAAGTAGATAGTTAAATTTTTCTGATTTTTCAAAAGCGGCAAGAATTGCCTCTTTTTCATCCACAGAGAAAGGATGAATTTTGCATTTAGACTTTCTGGTTTTAATTTTACTTTTTCCAAAAAAAGGATTAGTTTTGAGTAAATCCCTTTCTACAGCCCAGTTGCAGGCTGCGTTGATTTGCATTAAAATGCGTTTGCAAGTGTCTAGAGTCTTATTGGCTATCATCCAATCTTTGAGATCCATGGCTTCGCCAGGAAGTTGATAAGGACAGCTATTTAAGTGATTTAGAGTGTTGGTATAGGTTCCCTTCCACGTTGTGGCAGATTTATCTTTTTTGGTATTGATATACCTTTGATATATTTCGACAAAGGTAATACTATTGTTTTGGTCTTCAATTTTGGGTTTTAAATGTTGGTAGGCAACAGGTTGATATTTTTTTAAAGTGGGGTCAAAATGTCCAGATAAAATATCTAGCTCGATTTGTCTGGCTATAATTTCCGCTTTTTTATAATTTTGTGGGTTATCAGTCAGTCCTAAAGGCAAATAAACTTGTTTTTTGCCATCCCAGAGGCCGCGCGGCAACCTCAATCGAAGATTACCGCGCACAGAATTAACTGTTACTGAACCTCTAGGACTTTTCATAAATCAACTTTCACCAAACTTTTTACGTAGATCTACGAGACGGGCTTTGCCCTCGGTAAATTTTCTACCTTTCATATTGAGGATATTTTCAATAATCCAGGTAGGACTTTTTCCCTCTACTTCCGCCGCGCTTACCTTCCACCAAAGAGCCAAATCACTAGCATCAGCTTCGGAAGCGGTAGTAGTAGTAGTTTCCTGTAAGTCGTTGCTGTATATAGCTTCCAGCGCTTGCCGTGAAGCTTCCACATCAGCGCCAGGGGAAGTCAGGATAAGTTCGGCTTCCTGCTGTCTTTGTTGCTGCGAAACGTAGACGCTTGTGCTGATTTCATCTTCTACATCAGCTTTAATCGCTCTCAGTTTCAACTCCTCAATTTCATCTTCCTCTGCCAAATTACGGGCGATATTGCCAGCGGCAACAGCACAAGCAATTGAAGCACACAGGCTAATACCTTGCACCGCTTTGTGAGTGTCTAGCTTTTTGTCTAGTGCTGCTAGTGGAACCAACCACAGCACGACAGAGGATGCACTCAACATAAACAGTTTTAGCTGCATGATTCCCCCTTAAATAACTTACTTGAATGATTGTTGATTTCGCTAGCAGCTTTTTCAAAATCAAGGTTTTCAGCTCGAATCGCTTCTTCCATAGCAGCGGAAATTCTGTCTTCAAATTCGTACTGTAAATCTGTAAAATCCCAGTTAAAAATTTCACAGTCGTCTTCCTTTCGTCGCTTAGCTCTTGCGTATTCTTTCAGATTTTCGGCTTTTATTTCTTCGACAAATTGCGAGAGAAGATTGATAAAATCTTCTGTAGTCAAAAAATCTAGCTGCATAGAAACACCCCCAAACCAATCAGCAGCATCGCCAAACCGCCGATTAAAAGCGCTTGTAAATCAGCCACTGAAATCTTGAGCAACTTGCTCAGGGAATAATCAAGTAACCAACTCAAACCCCAAGCAATCGCAATCGCTGCTAACAGGAATAAAACGGCTTTCGTAGCCATCGGATGCAAACTCGCTACCCATCCCAGAAGGGAGGAAGCGGCGCACCCGGCAGTAAAGTAGTTTGCCAAGCTTGCCGCTCTCATTAGTTTTTCCCTCCCCTGTCTTCGTGCCTGATGACTGCGTGAATAGCGTCGCTTTTAGAAATTGGAGTAGGAGAGCTAACCCGCAGAATTTTAATTACTTGCCCTGTAAGAGCATTAGTAACTGAGATGTCGCGCTGATAATTAGCCATTAGTTCGCACCCGCTGTCAGTTTTGCCTTGATAGCGTCAATCCGAGTCCGGGCATCATTCTCAGCTTTGTCAACTCCCATGCCTAATCGGGCATAACCGGGTGTGAGACCGTACAATTTCTTAGCGAGGGAAGCATTGCCGCGAACTTTCTTTAATTCGTTCTCCGCGACTGTGCCTTCGTATTTCCTGTGGGCTTTGTGTACCACGGCATCGGCTTCCTCGATCTTCCCTAAATCCTTGTAAACCCCTTTGGTGATTCGAGCCCCTTCGACTTTTTCCTTTTTCAAGTCCTTCACCGCGTCCGCTTGGTCGCGAGAAAAGTACATCGGATTAGGAACTACGGGAACCGATCGGATTGATCCAAAATTACCGGGGTTAGTGGGAGTGATGACGGCCGCGTCGGTTTGGGCAAGCACTTTTGATTTGTCGATCGCGTGGTTGCCATCGTTGCCGCTGCTGGCAAGTTTGCCAGCGGAATCTTGGCCGCCGCCAAAAAGTCGGAGTTGTAAGCTCATTATTTTGCTCCAATTTGAATGGTGATTTTGATTGGAAAAACTTTGCTGCGTAAAGGTTGCAGCAGAAAAATTAAAGCGAGCGCGCCAACCAAAAGGGCGATCGCCAATTTCCAATTAATTTGGGTATGGTCAGGCGTTTCGATCTGTCGCTCCGGCAGCGGCGTCAGTTCGCCGGCTGATTCGAGCAATTTCTCCCAGGTAGCCCGCTGCCTCCTGTCGCCATACAAACCGGCGTAAGGAGTCAGACCCAAATCCGTGGCTTTTTGCTTAAGCGTGGTGAGATTACTGCGATCGTTCATAATGAAGTTGGCTCCGATTTGAATGTGCCAGCCGGCGTTCCCAGGCGTCGGCTGGCAATAAATTACTGATTTCCTGAAATCTTTGCAGCTCGGAGGTGAGCCAGGGCGCTTTCCTTGGCCGCCTCCTCAGCAGCAAAAATTGCCAAGGCTTGCTCCATCCCCCGGTTTTCTGCTGCCAACAATTCAGCATCGTTTAGAGCTTCGTTTCGCTGCTGAGCGGTTTGATTGCAGCGGGTGATTTCGGCTAACTTCCCCCGAATTCGATCGCCATTTAATTGAGAGTTGGCGGCACCGGTCTGGCGCAAATTAGCAATTTTTCCTTCCAAAGCGGCGACGTGATCGATTACAGCCAAACCAGATGATTGGCTCGAATTTGCAGGCTTAGCAGCAAATTCCAGCAGTTGCTGCAACCGCACCTCGTCACCGGATTTATGAGCTTTGATCAATTCAATTGCCAATCCTGAATAGCGAGTATTCTTGGCATCGCCCCGGCGAATCGAATCGACCCGACAACCGCGAACCCCCAACAAATGGGAGATGGCGCGCTGAAAAGCAGACTTAGTAAGATCGGTCAGTCTTACCGCTGTTGCTGCACCTATCCATTCATCTCGAATCGATTCGCGAATCGATTCAGATTCGACCCGGTTCGATTCGCTGACAATTTCAACATCTAAGGCTTCTTGCATCAAAATTCATCCTTTATTTCGTAAGTGTCTATTTCACCACCAAAAACTAAACGGATCAGGCGCTGAGCAATTTCAAATTGAGCATCATCCAGCGCAATCATATGTGCGCGGTGTATCGGGCATCCACGATTACGATCGGCTCTGTATTGAGAGGAAAGCTTTTTCCAGAGAGATTTAGTGAATCGAGTAGGAGTGCCAACCCAACCCCATCTTGAGCCTGAGTATCGACAGATTCGATACTCACCGTCAGAGCAGAGTAAAATCTGAGGATCGGTGGCGACGACATCAAGTACGAGTCGAAAAGTTTCGTCAAAAGTCGATTGCTCAGAGATGTCTCTAGGGGAAAATAAGGGATACTGCTGTTCGAGCAATTCTTCCTTAGTGTCGGAACAATCAAAACCCCAAGAATCGTTCATGAATGGGAAAGCTTTGTGATAAAAGCACAGGTATTTGTACTTTTTATCCAAATCCCACCCTGTGAGCATTTCTTCAGTCTTTTCGGTGGTTGAATTATCCATTTTTGATTAACTCCAAAACGTAAGGAATCATTTCTAAGGCTTCGTTAACCCCCTGAATGGAATCAGTTAGGCTAAAATCTTCAACGATATACTCTGGATGTTCGATTAGGCTTTCGTAAGTACCCGAACGCCTAATATTCTCAAGCTTTTCGCGAATCTCTTCAAGAGATTGGAGAATTTGTTCGACTGTCATTGTCCCTCCTAATAGCTATTGAGTTTGTTAGCAACTTGTTGAACTTCATCCTCAGTGAGGGAGCCTCGATAGCTACCCGGAGGTGTGAATTCAACAAACCCACACTTAAACATCGTGTCTAAAATCAAGATGTGGCGCTTTTTATTGGGAATGAGAGCTTGCGCCTTTTTGGTAGCCTGAGAGCAATTGTAAGTTTTGATTTTGGGTGATTTAGGCATTGGTTTTGATAAAAACGTTTACAGCGACTAGCATTGACTCGACTTGATGAACGAGATATCCCATGTCATCGTCATCAACTAGAAAACGATTATCAGCGAGCATTTGGGTGAAAGTTTCAGAGTCGTCTATTTCGCCCAAATCATCCAAGATCTCTTTAAGCTTGGCGTGGATTTCTTGAGGGGTCATAAGCTATGCCACAGCAATGTTTGAGAGGTATTCAGATATAACTTGGGAGTAATTAACAGCCAGTCCGCGCCTTACCTGGTCGCGCCTATAGACCCCTCCCTTATCAACGACGAAAGGTGGTGGATCTCCGACAATACAGGCTTGAGAAACTTCTAAGCTTTCAGCCATCAACTTAACCACTAGCCCGCTATTAATCGCGATATCAGACAAGTGCTTCGAGGTAATCTCGGAGTAACCAGCATCACAGGAGCAGTGCCAGAACTTCTTAAGGAGATTACCCTTGCGATCGATCAAGAAGGGTGGCAGACGGTTGACACGCTCTTCGGAAAAACCGCCGTCAGCCACGATCGAGATTGTGTAAACAGGCTTTTCCTCTGGTTCCAGCACTTCAATTTCGGGGGGAGGGGAATCGGTCGCTTGGTCGGTAGCAGCGACGGGATTAATTTCACTAGCAACCACAGAGTCAGCGATGAACTCGAAGCGGATTACCCAGACTTCGAGCCGGGGGTTGCCATCAAAATATTGTTGGACAAATTCGCCGATCGTGCTGCACATTCCGCCTTCTGCCAGCAAATCTTTTTCTGGCATATCGGAAAGTTGCTCTTTGTAAGGAGCGCACGATAGGCGACACCAGCCGATTTGTTTTCCACCGTAGCGAATGTCTTTATCAAAGGCTTTGACGAGCTTATTTTGATTGAAAGCGTTGATAAATTTTTGGGCGTGCGCGTCTTTCCAGGTGCGTCGAGTTACTGACTTTTCGGGGAGATACTCTAAGATTTTACCGAAGCTAATAATCAGCCCCGAAGTTGAATCGGTTTCCGGTTTAGGGCCGCGGTAAGTACACATCGAGATTGTGTAAATAGGCTTTTCCTCTGGTTCCAGCACTTCAACTTCCGGCGATGAGGGAGGGAAAGCTATCAGAAGCTCGCGAGCCACTTCATCGGCAGTGAGGAAAAGCCCCTCTGGCGGCTCCAAATCATCATTATCTCGGTAATACTCTCGCCATTCTTGAAGGCGATCGAGTTCTTCCTCTGAAATTTCGATCACCTCACGAGCGCTCAACAAAACTTGCGCGATCCAACCAGCGAGGGAAACTTTAGAATTTCGCTTGGGAGCTGCGAGGTCTTCAATATTGAACGCAGTTGCGAGGAAATCAGTCATCGCCTTGAGTTCGCGGATCGAATAAGCTTTTGCCAGAAACTCGAAAACTGAAGTCTTCCAGTGATTGAATTTCTTTTCCATTGCATCCCAATCAAAAGAGAAATTGGTCTCAAACCGACTCAAGACATCAGAAACAGTATCGCCACTCGAAACAAGGGTAATTTGCATGGTATTTGCAGTGATTTGATTGATTGAAGCCTCGCGCACCTTCGGCAGATCGTTGATTGAGGCTGCCAACTCTCAAGGGTTTGGGGGTGTTTTGCTTGGCTTGTAAATTAATCTTATATCAATATTGTGTACACGTCAACGTGTAGATACTTATTTCTTAAATAATATTAGCCACCATTGGTTGGTGGCTAATTACATTTAGGCCGCCACGGCAGGTACAGCGAATTGAGAAGCTCTAGCCAACTCATTTAACGAACACCCCAAAATAGTGCAGACAGCAAGCGTCTCTTCAGGGGTAAAGCGTGGCTTATGCCTCCCTGTCTCCCAGTCGGAAATACTCTTCTTGGTTACTTTGCGATAGCTCCCCAAGGCCTTAAACTCCCTACTTAACTGCGCTGCCAGGTCTTCTTGTGTCAATCCGGTGCGTGAACGTAAGGTCATAAAAGTAACTTGATCTTGATCTTGATTTTGTTCCACGTCATCATTTATTGACGTGTACACATTAGCGTGTATAATCAAATAGTGACACAGCAATGTGTACACGTCAACCCACTAAACAACCAGCGATCGGGCCCTGATTGGACTCTCGGCCCTGTCGCCACCCCAATTATCTCAGTGATTCCCGCCTTCGGGAAAAATCCCCTTAACCCCCCTAACTCCCTCCCCACCGATCGTATGGAATCTCTCTTGCCACTATTTATTGCATTGGTTTTTGGTAGCGGATTTTACCACCCAGACGATCGACCGCCAGACAGAGGAGAGAGGCGACACTTTCACCAGGAGATTGAATATGTAGAAACCACCAGCTCGACATCATGACTGCTTCATGCACCCTGTTAAAGAATTTGTGAGCGGCCACAGTCACAGCCGCTCTTTACTCCCTACCCATTAGTGGCAACCTATGACCAATACCACCTCCCCTTTAGATTCGATACGGAAGGCGATCACTCCTCTCGACAACTACGACCGATTGGCGCTGGCAACTTGGCTCACCGGTACAGCTAACCCAAAACATGAATACCTCGTAGAGCTACCCGACTACGACAAACTCTCCTCCAAACTGACTGACATTTGCGAACTCTCGGAAACACTTCTGCCGCAGACCAAGATATTTCTTGCGATCGAGCTGCTGTCTGAGCCAGGACTCTTAGGCAAGTACGACGGCGATTGCGACATAGACTCCTTGCCAAACAGAGTGGGTCGGATATGAAAATCATTCATGCCGACGGCAGCATCGAGGACAAACCAGACAACTACCGCCACCAGTGGAGTCCAGCCGACATCTTGGCGATCGACATTCCCCCAGAGAATCGCCCCATAGTCGGCAGCAACCCCCATCACAGAATCAAGCGGCAGTCATCGGCCGAGCTCAGGGCCGGCGACCAGAAGAGAACGGCGATCGCTCGCCAAGCAAAGGCAGACAAACGCAAATCCAAATCAGAAAACTAAACCTATGACACCCCCCTATCACACCCCTGATTTCGACGCTCTCAGTGGATACAACCCCCCGAATCTCCCCAACTTCGATGACGACGACCTAGACCAACAAATCACAGTGATCGCCGAAGCCGACGGCAATATATTGCAGCAAATTGCCATGCTGACTCATGGAAGTAACTGGCACGAAAAGATGGCACTAGCTACTAACGCCATAGTGGCGATCGATGACACTCACACTCAGCTTTGTGTAGTGCAGCCCAAGCACGGCCGGTACAACGAAAACTTAGCAGCGGCGATTCAGTTACTGCGGTACCTCTCCCCCGGTGCTAAGGCGGAGCTCGCAGTGGACATCCTCAGTGACGATTGGGAGTTGGGAGCGACAGAAGATTCGCCTTCGACTTTGATCGAGTAATTTCGTTACTGGAAAACAGGCTTGGAATACCAAAATGAAACTTAATGAAGTGCTTACTGACATACTCTCTCTAGCGGAAGAAGAAGACAAGCTAGAACCAAACGACACGCTAGAAAAACAGTGGATCAAATCAATCGAGCAAATTGATAAATCGGTCTCTACTGGCTTTTCCCTGGTAGGCAATTTCGTTAGTGAATCCGAAGAATTAGAGCCAGGTCTGTATCTTGTTTACCAACAACTTGTCCGCCCCTTTGTCGTAGAAAAGACTATTGCTAAGTGGGAAGGCGAGAGATGGCACAGAAATATAGTCACAGATGAAAATGGAAACATCGTTTTTGAGAAGAAAAAAGTCGAAGAAACCAAAACGGTGAGAAGGGGGATTTTGTTTGATTTCTCCGATCGAATCACTTTAGTATACTGTCGGTTTTTGCCCGAAAGGTGGGCGAAGCGGCTATGGAAGCCGATAGAAGATTGGCTCGAACAGCAGCCCTTCATTGAGGCAAAAATTGAGTTTTGGGAGAAAGAAGTCGCGCTGCGTACTGACTCTCTACGCCAAGCGCAGCAACGTTTAGCCGCTTTAAAGCAACAGATAGCCACTGGCAATGAGGATTTAGATCCTCAAACCAAAGAGTGGCTGCAAACTGCCGCAGTGCTAGGCAACAAAAAAGGCGGCTCCACCGCTGAAACCAACCTCACAAAAACCTTTTATTAACTACCATGATTATATCATTGAAGCTGCCAAATCCGCAACAACACGCCCGCCTTTTTCTCAACGATGTAGTCGCAAGATACAAAGCCAAATTAATGAATGCGGCTGACTATATCCTGAATCTGGTAAATATTTACCGCGCCAAAGGACAAAAGCTCAACCTCCCTTCGGCTAAAGCTTTTTACGAACAATTCAGCATACCAAAATCTACCTTCTATCACGCCCTTCAACGCCTGAAAGACACACCCGATCTAGGTTTTCATTGGGAGCCAACTGGGGGCATTGCACTGTGGCTCGAAGCATCAGAAGATACTACGACACCTTCCGCCGTAGAAAAGAAAGAGCCAAAATATGCTAATTTCAAGCAACTCCGAGATAGCGATAAAGCACTGCTAAGTGAATTCGAGATTTTCGTAAGAAATCAATGGCGGAAAATCAAGGGTCAAGAAATCAGAAGCTTTTTCACCTTCCTAGAAAAAGCGTCAAATTTTCAATATTGGTGGTCGGAATTTCAGCAACACAAAGCGACAGCGACAGCGACAGCGACAACGACAGCGACAGCGACAGCGACAACGACAGCGACAGAAACCAAGCGCACCTTCTCTTCTATGCCTGAAAAATTCAAGGGATTGTTCGGCAAAAAACCTACCTAAAAATCAACTAAAAAATGAATAACGCATTATATGCTTCACTAGCAAGCATCGAAGCCGAAGAAGCAATTCTTGGGGGGATCTTGATTGACCCCATTGCAATTTCTAGGGTTGCCGACTTGCTCAAACCCGAGTATTTTTACATCACGGCACACCAGCGCATTTTCTCAGCAACAATGACATTGCTCACCCAAGGTCACTCTGCTGATTTGATGACCGTAACAAATTGGTTGACTGACCACGGACAACTCGATGGTATTGGCGGCCTCACCAAACTCGCTCAATTGGTCGATCGCACCGTTTCCGCAACCAACATCGATCAGTACGCGGGATTGGTTGAGGAGAAATACCGCCGCCGCAAACTGAGAGAAGCCGGCATCAATATTGCTGAATCGGCAGCACAAACAGCGCGCGATTTAGAAGAGATTATTGCCGAAGCTGAAACCGGCATCTTGAGCATCAACAACCGCACCAATTCTCAAGAATTTTCCACACTCGGGGACTGCCTCAATGAAGTCTGGGCAAGTTTGGAGGGCGGAGCGCCGCCCGGATACCTTACCGGCTTACACGATCTAGACGAACTTATCGGAGGATTACCGAGGAAGGAGCTGATCGTCGTAGCGGCCAGAGCCTCGATGGGGAAAACCTGGCTTGCGAATCACTTGACACTGCAAATAGCCCAAAAATACGGACTGCCTGTGGTGTTTTTCAGTGCGGAGATGTCACGAGAAGCTCTCACAAAACGACTTCTAGCCTCGGTTTCAGGCATTAGCTCCCAAAGGCTGATGTGGAATAAAATCTACGATGAGGAAGAATGGGAAACCTTATCAAAAGCCGTCGGCGAACTGTCGAAACTGTCGATAATAATTGACGATACACCGGGAACCTCCCTCACCCCAGCATCAATGAGAAGTGTCTTACGGCGTGTCGAACGCGAGCACGGCAGCCCTGGACTCGTCATCCTTGACTACCTGCAACTACTAGGCGAGCGAAACGCAGGCAACCGCGCCCAGGATGTCGGCGCCATCGCCGGCCACTGCAAGGCGATCGCCAAAGACTTCGACGTGCCGTTCGTAGCGCTGGCGCAAATCAATCGAGGCGTCGAGGCTCGCAATGACAAACGACCTTTAATGTCCGACCTCAAAGACTCCGGGGACATCGAGCAGGATGCGGACTTAGCTATTTGCCTCTACCGGGACGACTACTACAACCCCGATTCCACTGAGAAAGACAAAATCGAACTTATAGTCCGCAAGCAGCGCAACGGGTCACTCGGAACCGCGAAATGTTGGTTTAACCCGGAAAAAGGAACTTTCAGGAATATCTCGAAATAAGCCCTAAGCAAATCTTAGCCGCTCATCAGGGCGGTTTTTTTGTTGGCTAAGAATTTCAAGTGTCAAAAGTTCCATCACTTCAGAATTTAAAAAACTCTCTCACGAGATTGTTAATATTTGAAGAATAGATGAGAGAACGTAAAACCTTTATCTAGTATAACTTACAGCCTGCGGAAGTCTGGGAAGTTGGACGGGAAGTCCGGGAAGTCGGACAGATGGACTTTAATGCAAGACAATTTTCCCATCAGAAAATAGACAGCGGTGATTTGCGATCCATGACTGCTTATTCCCTTTAAAAAGGGGCGTTTGAGGCACTTTTGAGGTGCAGTTGAGGTGCAGCCCGTGCGCCTTGGGTTCCCATATCGCCTGAAACCCAAAGCCGATGGTGGGATTTGAACCCACGACCGTTCGATTACGAATCGAATACTCTACCCCTGAGCTACATCGGCACAGACAATTTTGGATTATAGCACAACTATAGCGAAAAAAGCAAGGAGTTGTAGAATTTAATTCAAAACTCCACAACTCGTAGCTCACCAACAGTTAAACGGTGACTTCCGCGTCAGTTGAGCCGCCTCTGGCCCCGGAATAAACTAAACCCCGCTGCATATCCAGCGTCAGCATCGTTCCGTCCCGAATTACCCGCGTGGCATTCTTCACGCCCACCATCACTGGCACGCCCAACCGCAAACCGATAATAGCGGCGTGAGAAGTCAAACTGTCCTCTTCCGTCACTACACCTGCGGCTTTCCGAATCATCTCGACAAAAGCAACACTTGTGCGTTCCACTACCAAAATTTCTCCAGCGTGGAAATTGCCTACATCCGCAGCAGTGCGAGCAACCCTGGCCATGCCACTCACCGATCCCAAACCGACACCGGTGCCTTTGCCTAAAACTGCTGTCACTACCTCAACTTTGATCAAATCCGTTGATCCGGCAACGCCTTGCAGAGTACCGGCGGTCATCACCACTAAATCTCCGTCGCACACTAACTCTTTTTCCTGGGCGACTGTCATGGCAGAGTGAAATGTCTGGCCGGTGGAGGGCAAATCCAGCACCAGCAAGGGTTTTACTCCCCATACTAATTGCAGTTGTCGGGCTACGTCTACGTGAGGAGTAACTGCCAAAATCGGAGTTTTGGGCCGAAACTTCGAGACATTTCGGGCTGTGGCGCCGGTTTTGGTCAGCGTCATGATGGCAGCGGCGTTCAACTGTTCGGAGATTTGGCTGACTGCTTGGCTGATGCCGTTGGGGATCGATCGACCAATATCTTCTACATTCCTAATATTCCGCTTAATTCCTTCCCTCTCCATCCGCACCGCAATTCTCGCCATCGTCGCCACCGCTTCGACGGGGAACTTGCCGACAGCAGTTTCATTCGAGAGCATCACTGCATCAGTTCCGTCCAGAATCGCGTTGGCCACGTCGGAAATCTCGGCGCGGGTGGGACGGGGATTACTTACCATGCTGTCGAGCATCTGGGTAGCGGTAATTACCGGAATACCCAGGCGGTTGGAGGTAGCAATCAGGCGCTTTTGCAAAATCGGCACGTCTTCGGCGGGTAGTTCCACTCCCAAATCGCCGCGGGCGACCATCACGCCGTTGCAAAGGGTGAGAATTTCCTCCATTTGTTCGATCGCCTCGTGCTTTTCGATCTTAGCAATCACCGGTACTTGCTTGCCCGCGCTGGCAATCAGCTCTTTAATTTCCAGCACATCTTGGGGATTCCGCACAAAGCTCAGGGCCACCCAATCGACACCTTGGTCGAGGCCGAACATTAAATCTTTGCGGTCTTTATCAGTCAGCGCTTTAATTGACAGGTAAACTCCCGGAAAATTGACGCCTTTGTTGTTAGAAAGAGGCCCGCCGACTACGACGCGACAGTACAATTCCCGCGCCGCGCGGTCTACTTTTTCGACCAGCATTTCCACTTTGCCGTCGTCAAGCAGAATTACTGCTCCCTCTGGAACTTCGTCTGCTAGGGGGTCGTAGGTGACGGAAGAAATGAGCTCGGTGCCGGGAACTTGGCGACTGGTGAGAATGAAAGGATCGCCGTTTTTGACAACTATAGAGCCTGTCTCAAAGCGCCCTAAACGAATTTTCGGGCCTTGGAGGTCTTGGAGGATGGCAACCGGCTGGTTGAGTTCAAAGGATGTTTGCCGGATTAAGCGAATGCTGCGCTGGTGGTCTTCTTCTGTTCCGTGGGAAAAGTTGAGTCGCAAAGTTGTGGCACCGGCTTCTATGAGCTGGCGCAGCACTTGTGGATCCGAAGTTGCTGGGCCAATGGTGGCGACGATTTTAGTCCGGCGTAGGGCTTTTGGCAATTGCATCAGCGGTGTTCTGGGGAGGCAGGTGGATTTAGTGTTTAAATTTCGGCTAACGTTTCATCAGAAAAATGGGCGGAGCGTAGCGGAGGGCTGAAACCCCGTCCTTCTAGGACGGCTTTACATTGGATTGGGGTGGAGGGGTATGGTTGCCCCTCCGTGGAGATGTGGTCTTCTCCAAAACTCCCTTACGGGTAAAGTTAGCTTCGCCAATGTTTTGAGAGCTTGTTAAACTTGCAGCACTGTTTCAGTGACCTTAAAACTGTTTAACTGCAAATGACAGGGCAGGGGACTAGCTTCGCATCCCAGGGTGTCGTGACTCAAAAAACGTAGACCTCGAAAGTCTTAGGCTGGTCAGGACGGCTCGCAAGAATCTCTTACAAGCCTCATGCCTGATAGCTGAGGTTCCTGACTACAAGCAATGACGCTACTCTCAAGTCTTAAAAATTTTGATAGTCGTCAAGAAAGCAGGTATTGAACAATATATAGAATATCTGACTTTTTACCCATCGGTAATTTTTTCTTGGGGAGCGCTCTTTTTTGCAAATTTTTCCGATCTCAGGCTTGACATAAATACAGACATACCCATTTATTTTATTTGGTCTGCTGAACTCTTTTGGCTAATTTAGGACTGGTATCCTTGTACAACAGCAATACTTTGCTGCTTGTACAGACGCTAGTTTCTGGCGATCGAACTCAGTTCTTTCATAAAACTTTACTATTGTCCGGCTTGTATCTTATACTACGCAAGTGTGAAATATTAAGGAGTCTTAACAAAGATGTCGGAGGCAGGACGGCCGCTGACAGTGCCGAAAGAGTTTCTGAGTCCTCCCGGTGACTTTAATCCGACACTGCTGCTGTTTTTGAGTGCAGTAGCGATTATCGTGATTTCTTACTTGGGTTTCTGGTATTGGGAATGGCCCCAATGGTGCTGTTTTTTATTGAACGTGTTGGCTTTGCACATGGCTGGAACTGTGATTCACGATGCGTCTCATAATGCAGCCCATCGCGATCGCACAGTTAATGCTATTTTGGGACACGGTAGCGCGCTGATGTTGGGTTTTGCTTTCCCGGTGTTTACGCGGGTACATATGCAGCATCACGCCCACGTTAATGACCCAGATAACGATCCAGACCATTATGTTTCGACCGGCGGGCCTTTGTGGTTGATTGCTGCGAGGTTTTTTTACCACGAGATTTTCTTTTTTAAGCGCAAACTGTGGCGGAAATACGAATTATTGGAATGGTTTCTCAGCCGTTTGTTTGTGATTGCGATCGTGTATATCTCGATTCAATACGACCATTTAGATTACGTCCTGAATTTTTGGTTTTCTCCGGCTTTGGTGGTGGGGTTGGCGTTGGGGTTATTTTTTGATTATTTACCGCACCGTCCTTTTCACGAGCGCGATCGTTGGAAAAATGCCAGAGTATATCCTAGTCCTATTCTAAATATCTTGATTTTGGGGCAGAATTATCATCTGATTCATCACTTGTGGCCTTCTATTCCTTGGTACAATTACAAGCCTGCTTATGAGGCTGTGAAGCCGCTGTTGGATGAGAAAGGTTCCCCTCAAAGTTTGGGAATATTGGAAGGGAAAAAGGACTTTTGGAGTTTTATATATGACATCTTTTTAGGGATTAGGCTGCATCACAAGAAAGCGTCTGATTGACAAAAAACCCGGTTTCTTTGAGAAGCCGGGTTTTTTTTATAACAAAAGCTTTTAACCATATATCCCCAGGGCAGGTTTTGTACTGTATCAATTCCCGTAAAAAATAAACCCACCTGTAATGGTGAGTTAACTTTTAAATCAAGCCCAAAGTGAATGTATTATTTTTCCCCAGCCACCGCCACCGCTAAATTCCTATCGGGGCGCAAATTTTGAGCTCCCCGCAAATAAGGATGATAAATTTCAGTATGTGCCTGCCAGTTAACGTGAATTAAAAACCGGATGCAGCGTTCCAAAGCACCCTCAACGTGCATTTGCTGCACGTCCAACAAAGGAACATTACACCAGTGAGGACGTTCGCGGGCGATCGCGGCCGGAAACACAGCATCTAAATCACGAGTTGCAGAAAACGTAGCACTAATAATTAAATCGGGATTTATATCATTTTTTGCTTCTAATTCATCTAATAATTCTCTCACCGCTTCTCGAATTGCTGCCACCGAATTCTCGCTAGCAGTTGTTGCCCCACGAATCCCCCGCACTTGCCACTCCACGCAAATTTCCTCCATATTTTTGTTATTAGTCATTAGTCATTAGTCATTAGTTATTAGTCATTAGTCATTAGTTATTAGTCATTAGTCATACTAAATTAGGCTTAAATACCCACTTTATTTCTGAGTCCCCGCTTGAGTGGACTTCGTTTGTGTAGTTTTACCTCGAACTCGTAGGCGAAGCCAGCGCAAAGCGCTTATGATGGGCGGAGCGCCACATTTGAGTTTGAGGTCAACAGATTTCAATCGCCCAATCATCCAGGGAATAACGAATGACTACTGACTCCTGACTAATGACTAATTTATTTAATCACGGGCGATACATCCACAGCGGCAAACCGCTAGTAGAAAGCTCGAATTCCAGCACATTATTGTAAGCTGAAAGCCCAGATATATCCAGACTACTCCCCAAGACGCGATTTAGGAAAGGTTTTTGTTTTTCTAGGGTGCAAGACTCGGTTTTTTCCGGGTCGAGGCCTGCGAGTTCGGCGGCAAGGCGGCGAGCGTCCTCTTCTGTTCCCAGTCGATCGACCAAACCCAATTCTAAGGCTTGCTGACCGGTAAAAACCCGACCATCGGCAAAACTTTTCACTTTCTCAACAGGCAATTTCCGGGCTTCCGCAACGGTTTCCACGAATTGCTGGTAGCTGGTGTCGATCAAATCTTGCAGAATTTGCTGTTCAGGATCGGTCAATTCGCGATCGAATGCCAAGATATCTTTATACGGCCCCGATTTAATCACCTGAAAAGAAACGCCTACTTTTTCTAACAGCCGTTCTAGATTGTTGCCCCGGATAATCACGCCAATACTGCCGGTAATTGTACCCGGATTGGCAACGATATGCTCGGCTCCCATGCCGATGTAAACTCCACCAGAAGCTGAAATATTGCCAAAACTGGCAACAATTTTGACTTTTTCGCGCAAACGCTTGAGCGCGCTGTAAATTTCCTGGGAATCGCCGACAGTGCCGCCGGGGCTGTCTATCCGCAGCAGCAAGGCGGGAAATTTGCGTTCTTCAACGGTTTTGAGAGCTTCTAGGACTCGTTTGCGGGTTTCTCCGGCAATGGCTCCGGTGATTTCGATACGGGCGATTTGTTTGCGGTAGCGGGGCTTGAATGGCCAAATCATGGGCAGTGTACAGGCAATGTTACGGATTTTTATAGCTAACTTCTTATAGTGTGCCTTATTCATCGGGGTAGATGTTGTGCCTGTGTTCGCAACAGAACGAAGAGCCCGTTCCAGATTGTTCGCAACAGGCTTTCGGGCCTGTTCCACCTTGATTTTGTGGAACAGGCATCTTGCCTATTCCTAATGGCCGATCGAGATTTGTGCGATCGCATTTAACTCAACACCAATATATAATTGTAAAAATTGCTTAACAAAACTACATCATCCCCACGAGAATCAATCTCATCAATTATTTGGAGTCTCCGCCATGCAGCTAAAACTTACCGATTCTAAACTGCCTTTCGCACCGCTGTTGCTAATTGCGCCGTTTTTCCTGTGGGGAACCGCGATGGTAGCCATGAAGGGGGTGATGCCGCACACAACGCCGCTGTTTGTGGCATTCGTGCGTTTAGTACCTGCGGGCGTGTTGGTGCTGCTGGCGGCGGCATTCATGGGAAAACCGCAGCCGCAGGGTTGGAAAGCTTGGTTGTGGATTTCGTTGTTTGCTTTGGTTGACGCTACTTTGTTTCAAGGCTTTTTAGCCGAAGGTTTGGCGAGAACCAGTGCCGGCTTGGGTTCGGTGATGATTGATTCTCAACCGCTAGCTGTGGCGATTTTGTGTTTGTGGCTGTTTCAAGAAAAAATTGGTTTTTGGGGCTGGTTGGGATTAGTTATTGGCGTTGCGGGCATTAGTTTGATCGGGTTGCCCGATGGCTGGATTTTGGGGCTTTTTCATCCTGAAAACAGGGAGGTTTCTGGGGGTATCGAACAGTTGTTTCAGGGTGGAGAATGGTTGATGCTGTTGGCTGCTTTGTCGATGGCTGTGGGTACGGTTTTGGTGCGCTGGGTTTGCCGTTATGTTGACCCGGTGGTGGCGACTGGTTGGCACATGATTTTGGGCGGTTTGCCGCTGTTGGCAATTTCGGCTGCAACTGAGTCTGAACAGTTTGTGAATATCGATTTTTCGGGCTGGATGGCGTTAGGTTATTCTACCGTGTTCGGAAGTGCGATCGCCTACGGTTTATTCTTTTATTTTGCTTCGAGTGGCAGTCTCACCAGTTTAAGTTCTCTTACCTTTCTTACGCCTGTATTTGCTTTGCTGTTCGGCAATTTGTTCTTGGGCGAAGTGCTCAATCCGCTACAATCGATGGGAGTTGGGCTGACTTTGGTGAGTATTTATTTGATTAACCAGCGGGATTCATTGGGTGAGAAATTGCGAAAAGTGCGGCACGGTGAAGCGAGTGCAGAAGTTGAAGCAACAGGATTATTAGAATCGTCAGAGTTGAATTCTGTAGAATTACCCGTGCAGTTGCGGGTTAGCGAATTGGAATCAGAAGTTTAGCGCTTTGACAAATTTAGGGAGAATTGGTTAATTCAAGAATTAACTGATTGGGAGTTACAATCCTAGGAGTAGTAACCGGAAAATCTCGCGGGTTGCGGGTGACAATGGCATCAATTCGATTAATTACAGCAGTGCTGTACTGAATCGCATCTTCAAAATCCTTGAAGTTGCAAGTTAATGCCATTGAAATAACAGAGTTATCTACTGTTGCTACTTGACAAAATGTGGCTAACTGCCGCAAAAAATCCAGCGTCCAATCGCGGCCTCTGTCTCTGCGGATAATATAGTAAAGGTCGCTAAAAGTTGAGGCTGAAATATAGCCTTGAATTTGTGCTTCTTCAACAAAAGTTAAAATGCGATCGCTCTCAGCAAAGAAAGGTTCTCGATCAATCGCAACATCTACTATTATATTGGTGTCTATCAGGATTTTCACAAGTTATGTTTCTCTTTTAAATATTCCCATTTTGCTTGTTTGTCTGGATCGTCAAAATCCAGCGGTTCCGGTACAGCATCTCGATCGAATAAACCTTGAAATGCCTTCACGTTAGTTTTAAACTTTTTTTTAGGTGCTTCAGGTTGGATCGCATTTTCTGACGTGCTGGCTTGTTTAACCGTTTCAGGTAGCTGCAAAACGATGATTTCTACATCTCCCGGCGGCATATTCACGGGTTCCACAACTACCAAGTTGCCAGTTGCATCGATTTTACCTCTAAGTTTGTATGCTTGCATGGTAATCTCCGATAACTATGTTTCTATTATATGACATAATAACTTGCTGCATTACCAATCCTCTTCAACACCAATCTTAATGTCTCTGCTTTGAATCTGTTCTATAAAGTTTTTAAACTGGGATTATCTGCATAATGCTTCATCAAAACTCTATGCTTGCGATATGGTTTTGAAATTTCTCGATAATATTCAGGATTTTTAGCATTAGCGTCGATCGTAAACTTGTGTTTTTTCGTAAGTTCCTGATTTAAAGTATCGAGACAGCTCTTAAATTTATATTTTTTATTTTTGGCGGTATAATACAGTGGAAGCAACCAACATTCAATAAAATGCACGGAGATTGCAAATATAATTTTTTCTTGATTATTGCTGTAAAAATCATCGCCGATCGCACCCCTAAACTTTTCAATAACTTTTTCAATTAACTGCTGAGGAGTAAATTCACCGTTTTCATCTTGCTTGGGGATATTATAATCGTCTGACACATCCGTATCTATTTGGATAATGATATAGTCAATAAATTGGAAGGCTTGTTTAAAATCGCTTGACTTACAATAATCAAAAACTAGAGTCCAGCCGCCGTATGTGGATTTATTCTCATTGTCTTTATCTCTTTCTGGTTGAAGTTGTCTGATATCTAAATCTGGACTATTGAAATATCCAGCTAAAATATTTTCAATCACAATCTGGTCAGTCAATCCCTCAGTAATTAATCCAAAACTAATCATATTAAAAATTCTTAGGAAGTCCTCCGATATAGCCCCTCAAAAAAGCCTCGGATAATTTTACAGGTTCTTGTCCCTCCAAAGGTTTAGGTTTGAGAATGCGTCTAGCTTTAGTATGCCCTAATTGGTTGCGGTAGATCACAAACAGCCGCTGTTCGTCATCCTCTAAATCCAAACCGTCCAAAATTGCCGGGTTGTGAGTTGTAAAAATGACTTGTTTGTCATGTTTTTTTGCGAGTTGTTCTAATTCTTGGATTAACCTGCGACATAATCGAGGATTTAGGGAAGCATCAATGTTATCTATTGCAAAAAAATTAGGTGTGATATCGCTAATAAATAAAGCGAAGTAAAAAAGCAAAAATAAAAAGCCTTCATTAGAACTTCTTTGATCGAAGTAATTTAAATCTGGGTCTAAGTATCTATCTTTAATTTGGAGAGAGTTCTGAATATTTGATAAATCTGGAGGAGCTTCAAAATCTTGAAACCAATCTATCAATTGCAGTTTTTTCTTTATTTCATTAAGCCGAGCCTGGTTATCTGAATTCAAAAATTTTAACAGTTTAAACAAACCTTCTCCATTAATCCCTAATGGTTGGATTTGTCCTTCTTTTTCAAAAGTTCGTAATGCTTGGTTTTCAGGAGAATAAATGGTGAATCTTAGAAGGTAAAATTTTAAAGAAAATATATTTTCTTGAGCTGCTATTTTTCTTCTTTCATCTAGATGGCGGAATGAATTATGCAGATATTTTAGCATTGACAATACTGTTTCATCTGGCGGTAATTTTTTTTTCAATTCATCTGATATTTCAACTTGATTTCCTAATGATGCTATTATGTTATTATTTTCTAAATATGCCATCATAGAATATACGGATTCTTTATCTATCCACTGAGAATATGGAGAGTTATCATTATCTAAAAGACAACTAAATTTTTCTTGATTATTTCCTATGATATCAATCTTGATATCTTTATCTAACTTTTCCTTTTCAAAAGCCGATCGCATTAATTGAGGTTCTGTCACTCTAATGCCGCGAGAAGCTAAAAACTCGTTATCCAGCTTGTCATCTGCGGCCGCAGAAGCAAGGGCGATCGCCTCTAGGATATTACTCTTGCCGCAGCCATTTTCACCGATCAATACAGTTACTCGTCCTAATTCTAGCTTCAGCTTTTGAATGGACTTATAATTTTCGATTCTGACTTCTCCAATCATAATTCAATCCCATATAATCTTAGTGTACTCATTGTATCTCCGATCGCATGGATCTCAAGGAACGCTTGCACAGCCATCTGATTCAAATTGTACGCGATCGCAATCCATACCTCGCATCCGAAGGGCATTTTTATGCCCAGCAATACATCCGGGAACAGTTGGCACAGTGGGGAACTGTAGAAATTGACGATTTTTCCGTGCGCGGTCGAATTCATCACAATTTTATCTTGGATTTACCCCCCTTCGATCGGGCGAGTAAGAAGCGGTTGCCGCCGATCATAATTGGTGCTCATTACGATACTGTACCCGGATCGCCTGGGGCCGATGATAATGCTACTGGTGTTGCTGTTTTGCTGGAACTCGCAAGGGATATCGCATCTGGGCCGCTCAAATATCCAGTGCAATTAGTCGCATTCGATATGGAAGAATACGGTTATTTGGGAAGCAGTCATCATGCAGCTAAATACAAGCAACAGCAAGAGTCAATCCGGTTAATGATTTCTTTGGAAATGTTGGGTTATTGCAACCATAATCCTAATTCTCAAAGCTATCCCGCTGGGTTGAAATATTTTTATCCAAATAGTGGCAATTTTATTGCTTTAATTGGCACTTTGCGGACGGTTCCCGATTTGATTAATTTGAGTGGCAAAATTCGCAAATCTGGTCAGCCCTGCGAGTGGCTGCCGGTGCCGAATCGAGGTTTAATTGTGCCGGATACTCGCCGCAGCGATCATGTTCCTTTTTGGGATAATGGTTATCGGGCTATTATGGTGACTGATACTGCTAATATGCGAAATCCGCATTATCATCGAGAAAGCGATAAGATTGAGACTTTGGATTTGGATTTTCTGGCTGGTGTTTGTCAGGGGTTAGTCAAGGGCATTCGACATCTATAATTAACACGATCGAGCGCCTGCTAGTTTGAGCAGCCAGAAATTATGACTTTTATGACCAGAAGTTATGAATTTTATGAATTGACTCGAACAGAAGTTTGTTGAATACTTATAAATTAATCAAGCAAAAATTTCAAAAAAAAGAGATATGAATCCTACTTCTCCCGATCGCACTCGCTGGCAATTTTGGATCGATCGCGGCGGTACTTTTACCGATATTGTCGCCAACAGCCCCGACGGTAAATTAGTCATTCACAAGCTGCTGTCGGAAAACCCAGAACGCTACACCGACGCCGCTGTTCAAGGAATTCGCGATATTTTGAGAATTCCCGCCGGCGCAGCTATACCTGCCGCCGAAATTGAAGCGATTAAAATGGGGACGACGGTGGCGACAAATGCTTTGCTGGAACGAAAGGGCGATCGCACAATTCTGTTAATTACTAAAGGTTTCGGCGATGCGCTGAGAATTGGCTATCAAAACCGCCCGAATATTTTCGCGCGTCACATTGTTTTGCCCCAGATGCTGTACGATCGAGTTATTGAAGTTGCGGAACGCTACAGCGCTCAAGGTGAGGAGTTAACTGCTGTCAATCCCGAGTTTATCCCGTCTTTGCAGCAAGCATACGATGAGGGAATTCGCAGTTGTGCGATCGTATTCATGCACGGCTACCGCTACTCGGAACACGAAAAACAAGTTGCTAAAATAGCGAAAGAAATTGGCTTTACTCAAATTTCAGTATCTCACGAAGTTAGCCCGCTGATGAAACTGGTTTCGCGGGGAGATACTGCGGTTGTCGATGCTTATTTATCTCCGATTTTACGGCGTTATGTCGAACAAGTAATCAGTCAGTTAATCGAGGCAGATTCCGGGAACGAGGGATTATTAATGCCCAATGCCCAATGCCCAATGCCCAATGCCCAATTCCCCAAATTAATGTTCATGCAATCAAATGGCGGCTTAGTGGACGCCGCACAATTTCAAGGAAAAAACAGTATTTTATCCGGGCCTGCTGGGGGAATTGTCGGTGCTGTTCAAACGAGCAAAAAGGCAGGTTTTGATAAAATTATTACCTTTGATATGGGCGGAACTTCGACAGATGTTGCCCATTTTAACGGCGAATACGAACGCGAATTTGAGACGGAAATTGCAGGGGTGAGATTGCGATCGCCCGTGATGGCAATTCACACTGTAGCAGCCGGCGGCGGTTCAATTGTCTTTTTTGACGGATCTCGCTACCGCGTCGGGCCGGAGTCTGCAGGGGCCAATCCTGGGCCTGCTTGCTATCGAAAAGGCGGCCCCTTGACGGTGACTGATTGCAATGTGATGTTGGGGAAAATTCAACCGGATTTTTTCCCGAAAGTATTTGGATTGAATGGAGATTTGCCGATCGCCCCTGACGTAGTAAAGCAAAAATTTGGGCAATTAGCGGGGGAAATTGGGGGCGAGAGGACGGCCGAAGAGGTGGCGGAGGGTTTTTTGGCGATCGCTGTGGAAAAGATGGCAAATGCTGTCAAAAAAATCTCGCTTCAGCGCGGTTACGATGTTTCGGAGTATACATTGTGCTGTTTCGGCGGTGCGGGCGGCCAACACGCTTGTGCGATCGCGGATGCTTTGGGGATGAAACGGGTATTTATTCACCCTTATGCGGGTGTGTTGTCGGCTTACGGTATGGGTTTGGCTGATGTGCGGGCTATTCGCGAAAGGGCGATCGAGCAACAATTAAATGCAGAATTATTACCTGATTTGCATCATATTTTAATCGAATTGGAGGCTGAAGGAAAGAGGGAATTGAACCGCAGAGGCGCAGAGAACACAGAGAATGAGTCAGAGGTTTTAGTTGTTAGCAAGCTGCGCTTAAAATATCAGGGAAGTGACTCGGTTTTGGCGGTTGATTTTGCTGACAATATTGAGGCGATGCAGGCTGAATTTGAAGCAGCCCACCGACAGCGTTACAGTTTTATTATGCCAGAAAAACCGCTGATTGTGGAAGCGGTTTCGGTGGAAGTTGTAGAAAGAATGGATGTGCCGGAAGCATCCACAATTTCCCCCTCTGGTGGGAGGCGCATCTTGCCTGTGCAACCAATTTCAACCGTGCAAACCTATGTTGCTGGCGGGTGGCGGGCAACGCCTGTTTATCAGAGAGACGATTTGCGATCGGGCGACTGCATAGAAGGCCCTGCTATGATTGTTGAAGCTACGGGAACTAATATCATAGAACCGGGCTGGGAAGGGGAAATCACCGAAAATAATGATTTAATTTTGAACCGCAGATGCACGCAGATGGATGCAGAGAATATCGGCGTTCATTCGCGTTTATCTGCGGCTAAATCAGATCCGGTTTTGCTGGAAATTTTTAATAATTTGTTTCGGGCGATCGCGGAACAAATGGGCGTCACATTGCAAAACACAAGTTCCTCGGTCAACATCAAGGAACGCCTCGACTTTTCCTGTGCAATTTTCGACAAAAACGGGCAATTAGTTGCCAACGCGCCGCACATTCCCGTACATCTGGGCTCGATGAGCGAAAGCGTTGAAGCTTTAATTTTAGCACAAGGCAATGCGATTCAATCCGGCGATGTTTATGTTTCTAACAATCCCTACAACGGCGGCACGCATTTACCAGATATCACCGTTATTACTCCAGTATTCGATCGTGATTCCTCCCTTCCTTTGTTTTATGTTGCCTCGCGGGGACACCACGCCGACATCGGCGGCCTCACTCCCGGTTCCATGCCTCCTAACAGTACAACAGTAACTGAAGAAGGTGTATTGCTTGACAATTTGCTGTTAGTAAGCAAGGGCCTTTTTAGAGAAAAAGAATTACTAGAAATTTTGACAGCGGGTAATTTTCCTGTTCGCAATTCTGCTCACAATATAGCCGATTTGCAAGCACAAATTGCTGCTAATAAGCGCGGTGTTGAAGAACTTCTCAAGATAGTAGAACATTACAGTTTAGAAATTGTGCAAGCTTATATGGGCTTCGTACAAGACAATGCGGAAGAGTCGGTACGCAGGGTAATTGATGTTTTGCAAGATGGCGAGTTTACTTATCCGATGGATAGTGGCGGACAAATTAAGGTAGCGATTACAATTGACAAATCTGCGCGCAGTGCAAAAATAGATTTTACTGGCACTTCTGCTCAACAATCCAACAATTTTAATGCTCCCGCTGCGGTGTGCAAAGCCGCTGTTTTGTATGTTTTCCGCACCTTGGTAGATGACGATATCCCTCTAAATGCGGGCTGTTTGAAACCTCTCGAAATCATCAATCCCGAAGGCTGTATGCTGAATCCTCGCTATCCGGCGGCGGTAGTTGCCGGAAATGTGGAAACATCGCAGAATATTACCGATGCTTTGTATTGTGCGTTGGGAGTGATGGCGGCTTCTCAGGGAACTATGAATAATTTTACCTTTGGAAATCAGCGCTATCAATATTATGAAACTATTTGCGGCGGTTCGGGTGCGGGTGCAAGTTTTGATGGTACGGATGCGGTACAAACTCACATGACTAATTCGCGTTTAACTGACCCAGAAGTATTAGAATGGCGCTTCCCGGTGTTGTTAGAAAGTTTTGCAATTCGGGCTAATAGTGGGGGGAATGGATCACATAGTGGCGGTAATGGAGTTGTGCGGCGAGTGCGGTTTCGGGAGGCGATGACGGCGGGAATTTTAT
Source organism: Microcoleus sp. AT3-A2 (assembly GCF_036705685.1). Lineage (NCBI taxonomy): Bacteria > Bacillati > Cyanobacteriota > Cyanophyceae > Oscillatoriales > Microcoleaceae > Microcoleus > Microcoleus sp. AT3-A2. Next base: position 174,694 of record NZ_JAUBVF010000003.1, on the reverse strand, counting down.
CGGGGCGGCGGGTGATTTCTCCTTGCGGTTTGAATGGGGGGGAAGCGGGGAAAGTTGGGCAGAATTATGTTGAAAGAGTTGATGGAAAAGTTGAGGATTTGGGGAGTACGGCGACTGTGGAAATGCAGCCGGGGGATGTGTTTGTAATTGAAACTCCGGGGGGCGGAGGTTATGGTACTATTATGCAGTATCCGTAAAAGGAACTAGAGTGTAGAGGTAACAGTGATGGCTGACAGTTCTTTCTTTGATGAGTCCAGAGATAATTCTTTAGTGAAATCAGAAATAGTTGCTAAATACTTTTGGGCTTGGGCAAAGGTAATTATACCAAGAGCCAAGAAATGGAATAGTAACATTGCCTATATTGATTTGTTCTCTGGGCCCGGTCGCTATCAAGACGGTTCTAAGTCTACTCCACTACTTATATTGGAACGTGCTATTGCCGATCCAGATATGTCAGAAATGCTAGTAACACTGTTTAATGATAAAGACTCCAATAATACTCACTCTCTCCAACAGGCTATAGCAGCCATCCCCAACATAGGTAGATTACAACATGAACCAAAAGTTTTAAATAAGGAGGTTGGAGAAGAAATCGTCCAAGAAGTTCGGCAAATTAATAATGTTCCTACACTCTTTTTTATTGATCCTTGGGGTTACAAAGGCTTGTCACTTAGACTAATTGGTTCACTAATCATTAGTTGGGGATGCGATTGCATATTTTTCTTCAACTACAACCGGATTAATATGGGGTTGAATAATGCAGCAGTAGAGTCCCATATGAACGCCCTTTTTGGTAAAGAACGAGCAGATCATCTGAGAGAACACCTTGAGTCGAAGCAACCAGACGAGCGAGAGTTAATAATTGTGGAAGCTATCTGTCAGGCATTGAAAGAAATAGGTGGTTCATATGTACTACCCTTTGGGTTCAAAAATGAGAGCGGCAATAGGACTAGCCATCACCTGATTTTTGTATCAAAGAATGTATTGGGTTATTCAATTATGAAAGGTGTCATGGCTGGAGAAAGCTCTAGTTTTAAACAAGGTGTTCCGTCTTTAGAGTACAATCCAGCGCCACCCAAGTATCCTTTGTTATATGAACTTTACCGACCTCTTGATGAGCTTGAAAATATGCTTATGGATGAATTTGCAGCTCAGACATTAACTAGAGTAGACATTTATAATCGCCATCACGTTGGCAAGCGCTACATTGAGAAAAACTACAGGGAGGTTTTGCTTAAACTGGAGGCGGAGGGAAAAATTATCACCGATCCACCTGTTAATAAAAGAAGAAAAAATACACTGGCAGAGACGGTAAAAATCACATTTCCAGCAAAGCAGTAACACCTACGTTGTTGCTTTTTCGATTGGGTTCCAGTGCGTGCTGTTTGCACTTTGTTAAATGCCGCTCCAACACATCGGGCATCTCATCCCAAATTTTCCCATCCAACAGTCTCCCAGCAGCTTTAGGTGTTCTACCTCCCCATTGCTTAAAGAAAAACGCGACTCCAGCATCCTGACATTGATCCCGAATACTTTGTGCCCATTCGGCTTGCATCGGACGGTGTTTTTGCCCCGACTCTCCCCCAACTATTACCCAGTGAATTCCTGTTAAATCAAGCTGTAACGGCCCTAAAAGTGGTTCGCAGGATAAAAAGCGTACCTTTGCATTGACTTGTCGCAAATGATCCACCCGATGAACATAGTTTTGATTTTCAACAGACACCCCCATCCAAATATTATCCGACCACTCAAGTTGAGGAGCTAACTCTACTAAACGCTCATGTCGCTTCGTAAGAATTTGATAAATGTGGTGAGGAGTTTCACGCATTACATCAAAGACTTGTTTCAGAAATTCAAGAGAAACATCTTCATGGAACAAATCGCTCATTGAGTTAACAAAAATGCGACTCGGCTTTCGCCAACTCTTAGGTTCGTTCAAGCGCTTTGGGTATTCGGTTAAAGTAAATCCGTTAGGAAAATTAGTATGAAACCGTTTTGTTAATGCTTCGGCGTAACAATGTGTGCAGCCCGGACTAACTTTATCGCAGCCTGTTGTAGGATTCCATGTTCGATCGCACCATTCGATACCAGTATTAATGCTAGACATACAATAACCTTACCATTGAAACAACTAATTATCTTTTTAGGTGCGCTGGATACATAGAGTTTATATGTATTAATTTAAATTAATGCAGCATCACCAACAACTCTATTATATAATTAATTGACTTAAATATCAACAGTTTTTAAGTAGTTGCCTCAAATGTAGATCGTAGTGTAGAATCGGGCTGCACCAGCATTTATTCTCCAAGCTATTCCAGAACAATTGTGCAAACACCTAATTTTTCAGAACTCAACCATCCTGTAGTCAAATCCCTGTTCCATCACAGCGACCAGGAATTATTGACCCTGTTTCAAAACCATCCCGATCAGGGTCGCTTCTTCACGGCGATTTTTTGCCGCTATGCTCAAATTGTACACTCCCTAATTCGCCATTCCGTGCGATCGCCCGTACAAGGCGATTACCTGTTTGCCCACACTTGGCTGCACATCTATCACGAACTCCGAGGCCTCGATTTGCGTCGCGAAATCCAAGAGTCTGATGGCGAAAATCTTAGTCTCCAAAACTGGCTGATTAATGTCACAGCCGTCTGCATCAATCAAGCTGAATTGCCCCCTGTTGAGTCTATTCACTATTCTTTGCAATCGGCTCCGCCTCCCCTGTGGTGTTACGTCAAACAAGCCTTGGAGTTGTTAGCGCCCCTGCCGCGTTTAGTGGTGTTGATGGCTCAGACTTTCCGCTGGAGCGAAACTCGAATTGCAGCTTATTTGCAAGCAGAAGGCGAAGCTATTTCGCCGGCTCAGGTAAAGGCTTTGCTGCAAAAAGGATATCAAAGTTTAGAATCCAACTTGCCGGAGGATATTCGGGCTATTTATCTAGATGAAAATCTAGATTATCAAGAAGCACTTGTCTAGTATAGCGATCGAGGTTGTGGTTTCTCAAAAACCCGGTGTTTTGAAAATACTGGGTTTTTTAGCTATCATGTATAGCGGAATGTGCTTCGCCCGCACCCTACAATTTAATTTTTTCTGTAAGTTGTAATCATCTATTTTGCTTGAATACAAGCAATCCAAATATAAGAGGTGGAAATGGCAGTTTATCAAGTTCGGTTGGTGAATGAGGCTCTCGCGCTCGATCGCACGATCGCAGTACCAGACGACCAGTATATCTTAGATATGGCAGAAGATGCCGGCATTCGCTTGCCGAATGGATGCAAGCAAGGAGAGTGTTCTGCTTGCGTTGTCAAACTGCTGAGCGGTGAAATCGACCAAAGCGAACAAAAGTTTTTGAAGCCGTCTGAATTGCAAGCGGGCTATGCTGTTACTTGTGTGGCTTACCCGCTTTCTGACTGCACTTTGTTAACCCATCAAGAACAAGTTTTGTATCAAGCAGCTCTTTATTTTAAGTAATACGAAATCAGTTTTTTACCATCTTTTCTTCTAGCCTCGCTTGGCGCGGTATTTGTTTGTAGAAGAGCGAATTATATTCGCCGATCGAATCGTTATCCAAGCAGATTTGGTGTCATGTAAGGTGCGTGATTTTCCAGCATCTCGCTGTTAATTGAGGAACTAAAAAGTCACGCACCCTAACGAGTATAGATAAACCCGCCCTTATTAATTCAGCAATTGTAGAATCCGCTGAAGCGGAATTTCCGCCCAATCCAAGCGGTAATTCAGTTCGTAGGCTAGCTCGGCAACCGCTTTTTCCAAAATGTAAGCATCCAGCAAAACTTGTAGTTCCGGTATAGATTTGGGCAAGAAACTTGCATCGGCTGCTGTTACCAAATAGCTGTTAAGAAAAGTGAGGCTAACCCAGCGGTGCCAAACGTTCGCCCACTGCTGCATCTCCGGGAGATTTTCAGGGCGAATCATGCCGCTTTCTACTTCATTGCGGAGTGCCAAAGTAACAGCGTAACTCAAAGATTGCAGCATTCCCGCAACATCTCGCAGGGGCGACCTCTTCATCCGCCGCTCGCTTAAGGGTCGATCGCGTTCTCCTCCGAAATCAATAATTACGAAGTCTTTGCCTGTATAAAGAACTTGCCCAAAATGAAAGTCCCCGTGACAGCGGATTCTATCGGCGGTGATTCTCAAGTTCAAAATAGACTTGAAACGTTCCATGAGCAAATCTTCGCGGTTGAGGAGCGTTTGCGCCGATTTTTGTATTTCTGGCGGCAGTTTGGACAGCCGTTTTTTTAGCTCCAGCAAAGTTCTTCCGGCCAGATTTCTCATGTGTTGATAAATGGAACGCTGGTAAAAGGAGGTGAAGCTTTCAGGGGCAAAAGCGGGATTTTCTGTGTCAGAAGCTAAAGCGAGGTGAAGTTCGGCTGTCCGCTTACCTAAAAGTTCGGCTGATGCTAAGTAAGAGCCGATGAGTTCGCGAGCTAATGGCGGAATTTCTAGGGATAAATCCGCTACTAGCGAGTTTGGCTGCCGCTGCGTTTGTCCGGTCAAAGCGCTCGGTAAATAATTTTCGGGGGAAATAGATAAATTTTCGCCGGAATGCTTTGCTTCTACTGTCATTACTTGCTCGAAATAGTCACGCAGTGTGTCTAATGTATAAGACCAAGCATCTACGCTGTCGGGGATTAATTTTTGTAGGATTCCGACTGTAAGGACTTGTTTTGCTGGTGTGTGATATTCCAATGCTCCGGTAATTGGAGCGTAGTGTTGGATCGAGTTGTTCTCGGTTAAAAAGCGTCCGATTTCTAATTCGGGGTTGATTCCTTCCTCGACTTTTCGCAATATTTTCAGGACGAAGCGGTCGCCGTAACCTGCAGATGTATTGCTTTGTTCTTTTTTGAACAGGTGAGGTTCGAGCTGCGCTAACTCTTCTTCTGATTTGAATGCACTGTCGGCAATTCCTAGCAGTTGACCTGTTACACCTGTGTAACTGCGAGAATTGGCGATCGCCCCCAGCAGCGAGCTCAGAAAACCTTTCTCCCCAGCAGCATCAAATAGTATGCCGACTTCCTTGTTGGTTTCTGGGAAGTGCAGGCGCGCGATCGCCCGATCGTCCACATCACCTTTCATCTCTTCCCAACCTAAAGGCAAAACGTAAGTTTCCGGCATACCTTCAGTATAATTCAACAGCAAGAACAGAATGTAAACTTGAGATTGCTCCCCCGCACTATCTTTACATTCAACTGGTACAACCTCACTTATTTCTAATGATTGAATAGTCCTGTCTGTACCGCTATACCAGCGATTGCGTCGCAAGTATCCCGGCAAAAGATTGAGCAGCATATCGCTTAACTGACTTGTAGCAAAAGCAGTTTTCCAATTGCCTATCACCGCCAAACTAGGCAAGTCTTTATGATGACCGTGCGACGAAAAATCTTCGTGTTTAACAGTAAGAGTAAACCAGTAAAACGTGTGAGGACTCAAGCACAAAAAGTAAGGCAACTCACCAACGGGAGGAAACTCCGTGCGGCCGAAAATCTCCACGGGAACAGCACCTTTAAAGGGCGCCAGGTCTAATTCTGCCGTCTGGACGAAGCGCGACAAATTAGCCACTACGAGGATGTGTTCGTCTTGATAAGTGCGTACAAAAGCTAAAACTTTGCGGTTTTCCGGGTACAGAAACTCGCAAGTCCCGCGACCGAATGCTTGGAAGCGCTGCCTAATTGCAATTAGGCGTTTCATCCACCACCAAAGAGAACTCGGATTCGCCCGCAGCGCTTCCACGTTAATAGATTCGTAGTGATATTCAGGGTCAACAATTGGCGGTGCGTACAGCCGCTGCGGGTTAGCACGGCTGAAACCGGCATTGCGATCGCCACTCCACTGCATCGGAGTTCTAACCCCGTTGCGATCGCCCAAATAGATATTGTCTCCCATGCCAATTTCATCGCCGTAGTAAAGCACCGGCGTACCCGGAAGAGACAGCAGCAAAGCATTCATCAACTCAATGCGGCGGCGGTTATTTCCCATCAAAGGAGCCAAGCGGCGGCGGATGCCCAAATTAATTCTCGCCTGAGTGTCTTGAGCGTAAACCCGATACATATAATCTCGGTCTTCATCACTCACCATTTCCAGCGTCAATTCATCATGATTCCGCAAAAATAATGCCCACTGACAATTATTAGGAATATGTGGAGTTTGCTGGAGAATGTCGCTAATGGGGAAGCTATCTTCCATATGCAAAGCCATAAATAAACGCGGCATCAGCGGAAAATGAAAGTTCATGTGACATTCATCGCCAGCAGCGTAATATTCAACCGCATCCTCCGGCCACTGATTCGCCTCAGCCAGCAGCATCCGGTTCGGGAATTTCTCATCTACGTGCTGCCGCAATTGCTTCAGGAATAGGTGAGTTTCTGGCAGGTTTTCACAGTTAGTACCTTCCCGCTCGTACAGGTAAGGCACCGCATCCATTCGCAGTCCATCTACTCCCAGTGCCAACCAAAAATCTACTACATCTAAGATGGCTTGGCGGACGGCGGGATTGTCGTAATTTAAATCGGGTTGGTGGGAATAAAAACGGTGCCAGTAATAAGCTTTTGCTACCGCATCCCAAGCCCAATTAGAGGTTTCAAAATCTTTGAAAATAATCCGAGCATCTTGATATTTTTCCGGCGTGTCGCTCCACACATAAAAATCTCTTTCGTTACTGCCTTTCGGGGCGCGGCGCGCTCGCTGAAACCAAGCGTGCTGATCGGAAGTGTGGTTGACAATCAACTCAATAATGACTCGAATTCCCCGCTCGTGCGCTGCTTCTAAAAGGTCTTTAAAATCCTCTAATGTGCCGTAAATCGGGTTGACGGTAGTATAGTGAGATGTATCGTAGCCGTCGTCTCGCAGCGGCGAGGGAAAAAATGGAAGTACCCAAATTGCTGTTACTCCCAAGTTTTGCAGGTAATCCAGTTTTTCAGTCAGCCCTCTAAAGTCGCCGATGCCGTCTGCATTGCTGTCGGCAAAAGCCCGAACAGGCACTTCGTAAATAATCGCATCTTTGAACCACAACGGGTCGTTATTTAAGATTGAGTTTGCCATGATTTTTAGCGATGATTGGTAATTGGGAATTTGTACTTAAAATGTGGTAATTGGGATTTCTTAGTTCAAACCCAAACTGATAAATCATAACTTATAATTTGACCGCGATCCTCATGCCAGCGGCAGACTTTTAATCGTAATTTATTAACGCAAAACTTATAAGTTCTTAACTATAAAATCTCAACAATCTATTTTGCTATTTTGGATACAGTTCGCAATCCGGGTACTGTGCTAGCTACCGATGCGCGGTGCACACCCTACCAAGGCGTGTCAACTTAAGCCTGAAACCCCTCTGTATCTCTCGCTAGTAGCCCAGTCTAGATCCCTTGTTGACACTAAGCATACCCTACAGACTCAGGATTAGGTGCGGTATTTACTACCTGCCGGACGGTTGCCACGACATTACAGTACCTTGACGTTGATTACTAATTTTCGTTACATTAGTTTACATAAAGCAACAAAAGTTAAGGAAAAAGCAAATATGGCTATTGTAATCGCTCTTTTAATCGTCGGTTGGGTCGCAGCCTCAGTAATTGGCACTCAAGCATATTTCCTTGGGGAACAGTCAAAGCCCATCCACGAGCGGAATTGGAACGATGATTCTTTTGAAAAATTGGCTGTAGCAATCACAGCAACAGAGATGGATTACAGCGTTCGCGTTCCCGCCTACAGCATGGATGCTTACGGCAGCAGCACCATCTCGAATTATTGATATCAAGTAACAGGTTTCACCATTTTCAATAACAGGCAGGATGCCTATTCCTAATTTTCAATAACAGGCAAGATGCCTGTTCCACAAGAAGACTTATTATTTGTGGAACAGGCATCTTGCCTGTTCCAAACTATTCGGCAACTACAAACTGTTACCTGTCAGCGCTGGGCGAGAATCTTTTTTGCGAAATTGCAAAGAGTTATTTTCACAGTCGATCGCAATTGTATCTCCCTCGACAAACGCATTTTCCAGAATCTTGTTAGCCAGCGGGTTTTCCAACTCCCGCTGGATAGCGCGTTTCAAGGGACGAGCGCCGTAAACCGGGTCGTAACCGACATCTGTGATATGGTTTTTCGCCGCATCCGACAGTTCCAAAGTGATTTTTTGCTCGGCCAACAAACGCTCGATCCGCTTGACTTGAATGCTGACAATTTGCCGCAGTTCGACCTTGCTCAAAGTGTGGAACAAAATTATCTCGTCCACCCGATTGAGAAATTCAGGCCTGAAGTGCGATCGCAGCGCTGTCATCACCCGTTTTAACATCTGTTCGTACTCTTGGTCTGTCTCCCGGTCTTGAGTCAATAAATTTTCATTTTCGCTCTTGTTTTCAGTCTTGTGTTCAGTCTTGTTTTCACTCTTAGTTACAGTATCAACATCGACTCGCTCGGCCGACACCTCAACGGTACCATCGGCAGCCACTTTATAATCTGTCTTTTGACTTGACAAATCTTTCGTTTCCTGCTTCCGACTCGCAGGTTTTTTGACGGTTTTTTCCTTCTTAGTAAACACGTCTAAAATGTGGTCGCTGCCGATATTGCTAGTCATCACAATTACGGTATTTCTAAAGTCAACCACTCGACCTTGAGAATCGGTAATTCTGCCGTCATCCAACACTTGCAGCAAAATGTTAAATACGTCCGGGTGCGCTTTTTCCACTTCGTCAAACAGCACTACCGAATAAGGATGTCTCCGCACAGCTTCGGAAAGTTGTCCCCCTTCATCGTAACCGACATATCCGGGAGGAGCTCCTACCAACCGAGAAACGCTGTGCTTCTCCATGTATTCCGACATATCGATACGGACGATCGCATCATCGCTGTCAAACAAAAACTCCGCCAACGCCCGCGCTAACTCAGTTTTTCCGACGCCTGTGGGGCCCATAAACAAGAAAGAGCCGATCGGCCTCCCCGGATCTTTCATACCCGCCCTAGCGCGCCGAATTGCCGCCGCCACGGCTGTTACAGCTTCCTCTTGACCGATGACTTTTTGGTGCAAATGTTTTTCCAATTGCAGCAATTTTTGGCGTTCGGATTCTAACAACCGGTTAACCGGAATGCCCGTCCATTTGGCGACAATTTCCGCAATATCGCCCTCAGTAACTTTTTCGCGCAGCAGGGAAGAACCTTGAGCTTGCTGTTTCAAAAGTTCCGCTTCTTTCGCTTCGCGATCGCGCACCGCCGTTTCCAACTTGCCGTACTTTAACTGTGCGGCTTTATTCAAATCGTAAGCCCTTTCTGCTTGTTCGATTTGCACTCGCAATTGGTCTTCTTCTGCTTTCAATTTATTGATTGCATCCAACAACTGCTTTTCACCCAACCACTGAGAGGACAATTTTTCCTGCTTGACTTTTAAGATGTCAATCTCAGATGTGATGCGTTCGACGCGGAAGCCGAGCCCAGGGGCTAGAGCACCTTTTCCTTCCCCTTCGATCGACAATTTTTCCATTTCCAACTGCATCACCCGGCGGTCAATGCCTTCCAATTCCACAGGTTTAGAGGTAATCTCCATTTTCAAGTGGGCGGCCGCTTCATCTACAAGGTCGATCGCCTTGTCCGGCAAAAAGCGATCGGAAATATAGCGAAAAGACAGAGTTGCAGCAGCTACCAGGGCCGAATCAGTAATTTTTACCCCGTGGTGGCGTTCGTAACGGTCTTTCAATCCGCGCAAAATCGAAACAGTATCTTCAACGCTGGGTTCGCCGACAAATACTTGTTGAAAGCGACGTTCCAGTGCAGGATCTTTTTCAATATTCTTGCGGAATTCGTCGAGAGTTGTAGCGCCGATACAGCGCAATTCACCTCTCGCCAACATTGGTTTTAACAAATTTCCCGCATCCATTCCCGAACCGGAACTGCCACCGCCACCAGTCCCGACAACCGTGTGCAATTCGTCAATAAATAGGACAATTTGCCCGTCGGAATCGATGACTTCCCGCAGGACAGACCGCAATCGTTCTTCAAATTCGCCCCGGAATTTTGCCCCAGCAATTAAACTGCCCATGTCGAGGCTAAATAGCTGGCGATTTTTCAAAGATTCCGGTACGTCGCCGTTGACAATTCGCTGGGCTAAACCTTCGGCGATCGCAGTTTTTCCGACTCCGGGATCGCCAATTAACACCGGATTGTTTTTTTGACGACGGGAAAGAACTTGTACCACGCGGCGGATTTCCTCGTCGCGGCCGATTACTGGGTCGAGTTTGCCGGCTTTGGCGGCTTCTGTCAAATCGCGGCCGTACTTGCTGAGGGCGTCGGAGTTAGCTTCGCCATCTTGATCTTGGGCTTTAGCGCTGCTGCGGCTGCCTTTCCCCGTTTCGGAATTTTTTTCTTGGGTTTTAGCAGTGGCGCGGACTAATTTGATTGCTTCTTCGAGTTTTGGTCGATCGAGTGTACCGGCTGGGGGTTTGCGATCGTAACCTGGGCGGCCCGGCGGCCCGTCGCCTTTTGTCAGCAACCTGCGACCGACTCGTTCGTCTTCTACTAAACCAATTAATAAATGTTCAACGGCGATAAAATTATCTTGCCAAGTCGCCCTGGTGGCCTCGGCAACATCTAACATCACTTCTAAGCCGCGGCCGAGGTATAGTTGGTCAGCGTTGGCAACTCTGGGCTGTCGTTTGGCAAAAGCATCTAACTGCTGGGCAAAGCGGGCGACATCGACTCCAGCTTTGCTGAGAATGCTGTTGGCCTGGCCTTGCTGTTCGAGAAGGGCGATGGCTAAATGTTCAACCTCTAGCTGCTGATTGGCAAAGCGGCGGGCTACATCCTGGGATTTGACAATCGCTTCCCAGGCTTGATCTGTAAATTTGCTAGGGTCTGTTGGCTGCACGTTGGTTCCTCGCAATCAAGGGGATTCCTGTTGTTATCCGTTAATACATCGTCTCACAACCATCATAATCTTTAAACAGGATTATGAATTTATGAGTGCGGTTAACTAAGGCGGAACTTGTGACCTAATTGACCTGTTGCAAAAGCTTACACTCCGCAATCCACCCCGAAATTTGGTGCGTTCAGACCCACTCTGGCAATTCCCTTGGGGATAGGTTCGCTGGCTGTACTTATAAAAATATTGCCAGAAACAAGATTTTTTAGCGATTGAGATTTATGCTATTTCCCACTTACCAATTTTTAGTATTTTTCCTAATTATTTTTAGCCTGATCGTCTCGGTGAAACCCCAAGTCGATTTGTATAAAATTGTCTTGTTAGTTTCGAGTTTATTATTTTATTCCTTTTGGAGCTTTGACTTTCTATTGCTCCTTATTTTCTCTACAGTCTACAATTATATCATTCTCCGGGTTCTCTGCAAGAGTAAGTATAAAAAATTTGCTTTAATCTCCGGTCTAATTTTCAACATTGGCTATCTCGGCATCTTTAAATATTGCAACTTCTTTGTAACTTCCTTATTTGAGGTACTGAATCAGCTACAAATTCCAGCCAACTTTCCAGTTTTGCAAATAATCGCCCCCGTCGGCGTGTCTTTCTACACTTTTAGAATGATTTCTCATTTAATCGACTGCTACCAGCAAAAAATCCCTTGTCCGAAATTTGTAGACTATGCCGCCTACATTACCTATTTTCCGCAAATTGCCTCCGGGCCAATCTCGCGAGCTCGCGAATTTTACTTGCAGCTAAATTCACAGGAAAAATACGACTATAAAATTGAAGAAGTTATAGTTTTGATTTTGTCTGGACTCTTCAAAAAATATACTTTAGCCAGCTTTTTGTTTAACTTCACTGACTTGCCATTCAAAGTCCCCCAGCAGTACAGCAGCATCGATTTAATCCTCGCGGCAATTTCCTATTCCTGTTTAATTTACGTAGATTTCAGTGGCTACTCGGATTTAGCCAACGGCATCTCCTGTTTGCTGGGTTTCAAACCCATTGCCAACTTTAATATGCCATACCGATCGCTCAGCCTGCAAGAATTTTGGAAAAGGTGGCACATCAGTCTTTCCGAGTGGCTGAGGGATTACGTTTACTTTCCCTTTGGCGGCAACAAATACGGCAAGTTGAGGAAGTACCTCAATCTCTTTTTAACAATGGCGATCGGTGGATTGTGGCACGGCGCAGGTTTAAACTTTATTTTCTGGGGAGCAATTCACGGTTTAGGATTGGTTGTCAACCATTTATGTAAAGATATCCCCCAAGCTATCCACTTTAAATTAGACTATGCGTTTCCCAGATTTGCTAAATTTTGCAGTTGGCTGCTAACATTTAGTTTTGTTACTTGTAGCTGGGTATTTTTGGGCACTCCCAACTGGGAAACTGCGGTGAGTTTTTTTGAAGGAATTTTCCATCCTGCCGTCGCAACTTTTCAATTTAACTTTTGGCAATTGTATTTAGTAATTGCAGTCATTGGCACGATCAACTTGTGGGGCGATCGCATCTCCGAACTATTGCAAACCGTATTGTCATTAAAAAACATTTTTTTTCGGGTTGTCTTAGTTTCGCTGCTCGTGTATACTATCTTGATGTTGGGGCCAAGTACCATGCCGCCTTTTATTTACTTTAATTTCTAAGAAATATGAAAGACCGGGAAATTTTGCTGATTGTTACTTCTGTAATTCTCACTTTAATATTTTCAAACTTATCATTATTTCTAAAAAGCTTTGCTTCAACTCCTTTCGCCAGTCCAGAAATCAAAGAAGCAGCGCGCCAGATCGAAATAGACGGTTTCAGAAAATCAGAACAAGATTTTTGGAGCAAAATTAAAGATATTAACTTCGATAGCCTCCCCAAAGAAGCAGAAATTCCTCCTGTCAAAACCGAAACAAAAGCTGCCGTTGAACCCCCAAAGCCTGCTAATCCTCAAAAACCAACTCCAGTTAAAAAACCAACCCCAGTTAAAAAAACAACTCCAGCTAAACCCAAACTGACCATACCTTATCGCAAATTTTTATTTATTGGAGATTCCGTAATGTTCGACTTAGGAATTCAACTCCAGTACACTCTTAAGAAAAAATACAATATCGCCGATACCAAAATAGACTATAAGGTCTCGACTGGATTAAATCGGATAGATTATTATGATTGGTATGCCAGAACTCGCCAAATTCTTAATAATTACCAGCCGGATGTAGTGATAGTTTTGTTCGGAGCAAATGATCGTCAAAATATCATTGATTCTCAAGGAAAAGGCCGCGCTGTCCTGACCAAGGACTGGCAAAAAGCTTATCAAGAAAGAGTTGAAAGATATGCCAAGTTACTGGATTCGTCATCCGTCAGAAAAGTGTATTGGGTCGGTCAATCGATCCCTAACAAATCTCCGTATCTCAAAGCTTTTCCCATCATGAACGATATTTATAAAAATGCCAGCAAATCTTCATCCAAAATCGAATTTATTTCTACTTGGGACACTTTTGGAAAAGCCGGAAAATTTGTTCCTGTAATGGCTAATAAATCTGGTAAGCGAGGCTATGTAAAAAATAATGACGGCTTGCACTTTACATCCCACGGAGCTCAAATTATCAGCGACTTAATCGTTGACAAAATGGTGAGCGACAAAATCTTAAAAGATCCGACAAAAAAATGACTTTAGTAGGTTGAGTTTCGTGGCAAAATCTAAAAGTGTGACATTTTACCAATTATTGCTAAATAATATATTGAGTTCGGGACGCACATTGGCCTTGATCAACTAGGTTTATAGGAAAAATCTAGGCTTGAGTTATAATAAACTTACTCGTGAAACCGGGTTGATAACTCCCTATGCGTCCAAGACTAATATTGACAAAAAGCCATAGTAAATGTAATGCTGAATTCAGCATCCAACAACGGCCTCCATATCTAGCAATTGTCATGGCGACAAATTATGACGAGCAATGTGTGGAAACTCGATCGCACTAACATCCCTGAGTCAAGGGGGTGCAGCGGCACAGCACTCATCTTCCTTCTCACTAAATATACTCAACCTTGGCAAAGAATAAACCTAGTTGAAAAATTCCTGCAACAGTGCGGCATCGAGCCTTTTGCTGAAGTTTTGGGCGTACCCAACAGCGGAATATTCAGAGAAAATATACCGCAAGCCGTCAGAAAACCGCATCCGAATTTGCTGTTTCGGGCTTTGGCAATTCAGGCATTGGGGAATGTGCAAGAGGGGCTGATATCAAGTGAGAGAGAAGCTAGAGCAAGTGATTTTAGCAAAAATCTGCTGGCGGCGTTAGAACAGGAAGCGCGAGGGGGAGCGACTCCTTTAATTCGGTGGTCTGCGGCTGTTAGTATTAAGTCAATTTGGTTGGATGAAGCAGGGCAATGGCAAGGCAAGGAAGGTGCTGTCAATGCCACAATCAATGCAGAGGAAATTGAGCGACGGGTTGTAGAAGAGCAAATTCAACTATTAGCAAGCAACAAAATTGCTTTAGGTGACAGCAGCAGACATGACAGCCACAAGGAATATGAGAATTGTCTCGATTTTTGGGTGTACGGCCCTAGCTGGCTGCTGCCCAGTCTGCCAATGGATTGCGAAGAATATCTGTTTTGGATCGATCGAGTATTTGCTGCGATCGCACTTACGGGCCCGTACAAATTGAATGCTGAAAACGATGCAGCGGTAACAAACTTTTTGGAAGTTGCAGAAAATAATTTTAATGACTGGGAATTCTCTAAAATACTTGCCAAAATTTTTGAGTTCCTGCACCACCCGGAAGCGAAAGTAAAAAATCTAGCTACAATTATTTTAGAACCTTACAAAGATAAGCTAGACCGAAAATCGGCGCAGATTATGACAGCGCTGGTATATAAATTTAAGGTAAAATATCAGCCCTTAGAATGTCTGACTCTTCCCGAAATAGAAGAGTACAAAGCGTCACTGTATTTCGGTCAAATGGAAATTGACGACTTGTATGGTGAGGCTTTGTCGCTGTGTGGCGATCGGGATGTCGAACTCGCAAGTTTATTGTCAGCTACACAAAGGGAATCCCAAAATACTCTAGAGGAGCATATCAACAATCTCAGCAAGTTAGTTAAGTCAATCATAAATTGCCAGAGGTTGTTAGATGCTAATAGGGAACTTTTGTATTTGACTGTAGATCGGCTAGAAAAATGGGATTACACTCTAGACAATAAACTGGCGGCGCACCGCAAACAAATCCAAAACCTGAGCTTGGATAAAAGTACATCCGAGCAGTGCATAAACCTGGACAATGAACTCAATTATATCAGAGATGCTTTGCAGCATACTTTGTATGAAATCACCTCAAATATTAACAGCCAAATTAGAGAGTTAGAACTTTCTGCGTCCAAAAATAGCAAGACTGCAACAGATATGTTTAAGTGGACGTGGCTATTATTCAGGGTGGGGTTTTCAGTAGGGCTGTTTTTGTATTTATCGGATTTAGTGATTAAGTGGATATTCGCGGTCAGCTACACAAGCGAATTTTTAGTTTATTGGACTATTTTATTTAGTGTGATAGTAGTATTTTTGCTAGTATTATCTGTATTTTTTTCTGGGATCGCTGCTTTAAACCAGCGCCGAGAATCTAAATTACTTCCAAAATTTGATAGCTTAAGCCAAATAGGGAGCAGTTTTTCTATATTGTGGCAAAAAATTTATTTGCAACAGTTTGTACCGTCGGTGCGATCGCATTAAAAGTTTCAGTTGACAGTTGACAGTTGACAGTTGTGGGTACGACTGTTGTCAAAAGGAAAACGGAAGAGGGAAGATAGTTTTTCCTTCCCCTTCCCCCTCTTAAGAAATTTAGGATGCGGTTGTTGCTGCTACTTTCTGGGTGTTGCTACCTTGATTTGCCAGTTGAATTAATTCAACTTTATATCCATCTGGATCTTGCACAAAAGCGATGACTGTTGAACCATGCTTCATCGGGCCGGGTTCGCGACTAACTTTACCGCTGCGGGCTTTAATTTCTTCGCAAGTACCGTAAATGTCGTCAACGCCGATCGCAATATGACCGTAAGCATCACCCAAATTGTACTCTGTGACGCCCCAGTTGTATGTTAACTCCAAAACTGTAGTGTCTGATTCATCGCCGTAGCCCACAAAAGCCAGAGTAAACTTACCGTCTGGATAGTCCTTTTTCCGCAGCAATTTCATGCCCAGAACCTCGGTGTAAAATTTGAGGGACTCTTCCAGGTTGGCGACTCGGAGCATCGTGTGTAGTAGTTGCATTTAGCTCACTCCAAATTTTTAAAGCTTTAATCTATTTTAGCGATTTCTTGCTGAAAAAACTCGCGCCTCAACCGTCGCCATTGCCACAGGTTGATAACTGTCTATTTGATTTAGCTTTGTACTTCCACCACACCCCTAAACATATTCATGCCGCAAGTAAATAGGTATCGTCCAGGTTTTTGAGGGGTGAATTCAACAGCCGTCACCTGATTTAGAGGTAATTCGCGCACAATGTGAAAATCTGGTAACAACACTTTTTCCAGACAACTGTTGGGGTCGCGCCTCAAGAAATTGAGCCGGACTAATTTACCTGCTTTCACAACTACAGTGGCAGGCTCATAACCCCCGTCTACAGTAATAGTCAACTCTTGTATCCCCTGAATATATTCAGCTTTCTGCCCTTTAGCTTTACTGAACAAAAACCACCACAATTCCAAACCTATTAATGTCAAACCACCTATTGTTACGCCAACTTTTAAACCTAGTGGCTGTTCAATGCTGCGGAATTGAGTCGTTGAAGTAGAATGCGGGACGGACATTTCGGCAGCTTGAACTCCCGATGCAATTCCCATCACAAGTCCTAAACTCGCAAGACTTCCCCAAATTTGACGATGGTGTAACATTTTTCTCATTCCTCCAAATTTATGCACTAGATTTGGCTTGAAAGTTCCGTAATCGCAAAGCATTAGTAACTACAGAGACTGAACTGAAAGCCATTGCTGCACCGGCGATAATTGGATTTAGCAGCCAGCCAAAAATGGGGTACAAAATTCCCGCCGCGATCGGTATTCCAGCGATGTTATAAATAAACGCAAAAAACAGATTTTCGCGGATGTTCCGCATGGTGGCGCGGGAAAGTTTAATTGCTGTAACTATGCCTTGCAAATCTCCTGAAATTAAGGTAATGTCGCTGGCGGCGATCGCCACATCTGTGCCGGTGCCGATCGCAATTCCTACGTCTGCTAAGGCCAAAGCCGGTGCATCGTTAATCCCGTCTCCCACCATCGCCACAATTTTTCCTCCCCGTTGCAGGGCTTGAATTTGAGCTGCTTTTTGGTCGGGTCTAACTTCGGCAAAAACGCGAGTAATGCCCACGGATTGGGCGATCGACTCCGCAGTCGCGCGGTTGTCCCCCGTCAGCATCGCCACCTCCAAACCGAGTTTTTGAAGTGCTTTCACGGCCTGCGCTGACGACGGTTTGAGGGCATCAGCAATGCCCAGAATTGCCTCTATTTTGCCTTCTACAGCCATCCAAACAACCGTTTTGCTCGCAGCTTCCAAAGCTCTCGCGCGCAGTTCCAGATATTCAGTATCGCAGCCGATTTCGTGCATCCACCTCAGCGTTCCCAAGGCGATCGACTTTCCACCTACAACCCCGCGCACGCCACTCCCCGCGATCGCCTCAAAATTCTTAACATCCGTCAAATTTACCTCTTGGGATTGAGCATATCTAACAACAGCTTCCCCCAAAGGATGCTCCGAATTTCGCTCTACTGACGCCGCCAATTGCAGCAACTTTAACTCATGGCTGTTCGCCGTTCCTTTAATTGTCACAAAATCAGTTACAGTCGGCTTGCCTTCTGTGAGAGTTCCAGTTTTATCTAACACGATAATTTGGATTTGGTGAGCCAATTCTAAACTCTCGGCTCCTTTAATTAAAATCCCGTTTTCTGCACCTTTCCCAGTTCCCACCATCACAGCAGTCGGAGTCGCCAAACCCAAAGCGCAGGGACAGGCAATAATCAGCACTTCCACCATCGTCACGGTGGCGAGAGTGAAGTTTCCCGTCGCGTTAAACCAGATAATGAAAGTAGCTAAAGCGACGGCAATTACTATGGGAACAAACCAACCAGTTACTTGGTCTGCTAACTTTTGAATCGGTGCTTTTGAACCCTGTGCATCTTGCACCATCTTGACAATTTGCGCTAAAAATGTATCTTTGCCAACTCTTGTCGCCCGAAACTTGAAGCTGCCAGTTTTATTAATTGTGGCTCCGATAACTTCGTCGCCAAGCTGCTTTTTGACAGGCAAACTTTCTCCCGTAACCATTGCTTCGTCTACCGTCGAAGCACCCTCAATTACATCTCCGTCTACGGGGATTTGCTCTCCCGGTCGCACCTGCACGATGTCGCCAATCTCCACTTGGGCGATCGGCACTTCCAACTCTTCCCCGTTGCGAATTATCCGAGCAGTTTTTGCTTGCAAACCCATGAGTTTGCGAATGGCTTCGGAAGTCTCTCCCTTCGCCCGATTTTCTAGGGTTTTCCCCAACAAAATTAAGGCAATAACGCTGGCGGCAACTTCGTAGTAAACGCCAGAATTTAAACCTTGGGCTGTGAATAAGCCTGGGAAAAATGTCACAAATACAGAATAAAAGTAAGCAGCACTTGTACCCAAGGCAATCAGAGTATCCATTGTCGCCACCCGCCGTTTTAGGGATTTCCAAGCTCCCACATAAAACGATTTCCCGCACCAAAATTGTACGGGGGATGTCAGGACTAATTGCAGCCAATAATTGTGCAGCCACGCGGGAATAAATGGCAGGTGCAAGCCGGTCATCGCTGGAATAGCGCCCACAACTAGCAGGATGCTGATGATACCTGCTGTCCAGAGTTTTCGCTGCAAGGTTTGAGATTCAGATTTGCGATCGGCTTGTTCGGAATCATCCTCTGGCGCCGCCATTTCTTGAAGCGGCAAAGCTTCGTATCCCGCATCATCAACCGCCGATTGAATAGTTTCTAAGTTGGTTTGCTGGGAGTCGTATTGGATGGTTGCTTGTTCCATCCCAAAATTGACATGACACTCAAGTACGCCGGGAACAGATTGAATGGCTTGTTCGATAGATGAAGCACAAGAAGCACAACTCATGCCCCGCAATTTAAGTGTGAGATTGTCCATAGATCCCCTCCTAAATTAGACAATTACCTTCTGTATTTAAATAGCTGGATAGCCAGCAGATGCGATCGCTTTCCTAACTTCACTTTCTGACTTAGCTGTTTGAATCGTGACCAATTTTGTCTTGAGATCGGCCTCAACTTTTGAGGCTGAGTCAATGGCTTGGACTGCTTTTGTGATTGTAGTCGCACAAGCAGAACAAGCCATCTTAGGAACTTTTAGCTGTAAAGTCATAATTTCAACCTCAGCAGAAACTACTCTGCTCAATCAATGAATTAACTCCATTGTAAAGTCTCCAGTCCACAGGAGAGTCAAGGGGGATTGTAAAATAAATCAGGAATTATGAAAAAAGTGGTTTGACACGCTACCCATAGGCGTAAGGCGCGCACTGCGTACCCTACATAATCAGGTTCAAGTGAGTTCTGTAAATCTTAACTTTGAGTGCGATCGAGTGCAGAGCAATAATTCTTTACAAGTTCGCCGCAAAAATTTCATCCTAATTTCATTTATATGTGAAAAGCTGAAGATAAATGGCCGTTTTAAGGATATAAGCTCTATGAAACCAATTTCATTGAAAACAGGCTTTGCAGCACTGATGTTGACCGCCACAGCCGCTTTAACCAGTGGAGTGCTTGCAGCTTGTTCAAAAGCCCCTTCCAGTGAAACTCAAGCCCCAAACGTTACGGCTGCAACCGAAGCAAACAACAAGCAAAACGTGGCACAAGGCGGCGGCATGGGTGGTATGAATCATGGCATGAATCACGATATGTCAATGGATTTAGGCCCGGCTGATGCCGACTACGATTTGCGATTTATTGATGGCATGACAGTACACCATCAAGGTGCTGTAAACATGGCTCAAGATGTGCTTAAACAATCCAAACGCCCGGAAATGAAAAAACTTGCCACTGATATAATTGCTGCTCAAAACCGCGAAATAAATCAAATGAAAGAGTGGCGAAAAGCTTGGTATCCCAAAGCCAGCAGTACGCCGATGGCTTATCACGCTCCAATGGGTCACATGATGGCAATGACTCCCGAACAAATGCAAAGCATGATGATGAGCATGGATTTAGGGGCCGCTGACGACCAATTTGACTTGCGATTTATCAATGCGATGATTCCCCACCACGAAGGAGCTTTAGTGATGGCTGAAGATGCTTTGAAGAAGTCAAAACGCCCGGAAATGAAGAAATTGTCTCAAGAAATTCTGACTTCGCAAAAGCAAGAAATTGAGCAAATGAAACAGTGGCGGCAAGCTTGGTACAAACAGTAATTTAGCTCACCTCAACAAAACGTGACCCACATCCCGAAAATGAGTGACATTAATCACAGTAGCTCAATAGTTAAGAAAATACTTGGTTCACAAAAACAAGAAATTGAGCAAATGAAAAAGTGGCGACAACCTTGGTAGACAAAGTAATGTAGCTCGACTGTGGCTGTCAGCATTTGTCTGACTCCACCTCAGTTTCTTGAGAGTACCTACACATACTGTAGATCATTGAACAGCCCTACCTCTAAAGTAGTAGAAGTTACGTAAGAATACTGTAGACAATGGATAACCCCTACCTCTAAAGTAGTAGATAGGTCAGCAAAAAGCTATATAGATAGAGAGGGTAGTTTATGATATTGAATACATTGGAATTAACCACAACGTATAAATCAAATGCAGCCGTAGATGAGCTAGTGAGCGGATTGACAAACGAAATTGAAGCGCCAGCAGAGATAAAAAAACCGGAAAAAAATCTACAGCACAATGGCTTGGGATTAGGCACAACTTATATTGGTATTTTAGCAGCCGGTGGGCATCTGGGCTGCTGATGCGAAATTTCATCCTAATTTCATTTGACCGTGAAATACTAGGTTGAGTAGAGCATTTCTAGCTCTTGGTCATTGCTTAGCGGTCGCTTCTTGGAAAATGCTAATAAGTAACTTTACTTAATGGGTATCACTTACTTACCTTGGCAAAATACCAACTGCTAAACCTGTGGCACTCAACCTGATTTCAAGGACAATGCCAACGATGATATTTCACAAATATGCTCAATCTCCGGCAATTATTAGCAGCTTTTCTGGAACTTTGTTCAGCCTAATTTTGCTAAGTTCTCCGGCTGTCGTTTTGGCACACGCGGGACACGGAGATGAATTTCACCAAAGCGGCGAAACAACTCAAATTCCAGCCACTATTTCTGTTGATGCGGAAACATCGAAGCGGATCGGAATTAAAGTTGAGTCAGTGAAAGCTCAGCGATTGGCTGTGGGCATTAAAACTACCGGACAAATTGAGACTTTACCCAACCAAAAAGTTGAAGTTCGGGCTCCCGTCAGCGGCACAGTGGTTGAGTTGCTAGTTAAACCGGGTGACAAAGTATCAAAAGGTCAACCTGTTGCTGTTTTATCCAGTGCGGAATTAGGGCAATTGCGCGTGGAATCGATCGCGAAACGAGCCGAAGCTGAAGGGGATTTGCAGCAGGCGCAGGCTGACTTTAAGTTAGCTCAAGAAAATTACGATCGCCAACTTCAAATATCCGCAGCAGAAATCGCCCAAGCCCAAACCCAATTGGCAGCGGTAACTAAGCAGTACCAGCAAGAACAAGAATTAGTAAACAAGCGTTCTGTTGTGCAAGCCGCTAAAGAAAACTATCAGCGTCAAGTTGAAATAGCGCAAGCCGAAATAGCGCGGGCAGAAACGGAATTAACTATTGCGAAAGAACAGTTCGATCGCGACAAAGAATTAGTGGCATCAGGGGCGATCGCGCGGCGCACAATGCTGGAATCGCAAGCCCACTTCGCCGAAGCCAAAGCCAATGTTGCTAAGGCAAAAAGCCGTCCTGAAGTTATCAAAGCCGAAACCGAAATTAAACAAGCCGAAGTAGACCTGCCGATGCGGGAATTGCGGGAATCTCAAGGCAGAGTAGCAGAAGCAAAAGCTCAACTTACCAGAGCTCAGAGCCGCCGGGAAGTCCTAGAAGCCGAGAACCAAGTCAAACGCGGCAAAACTGCCGTCGAAGTCGCTCAGTCGCGCATTCGCTTGGCTGACGCAGCCTATCAAGCGCGGCTGCAACAATTAGGAAGTGCTGCCAACAATCAAGGACTCGTTACCGTAGTTGCTCCGATTTCCGGGACGGTAGCCGATCGCGAAATCACTCCAGGAGAGTCAGTAAACTCGGCGGAAAAACCGCTGATGAGTATCTTAAATGACAGCAGCGTTTTTGCCACAGCAAATATTTACGAAAAAGACCTGAATCAAATCCAGTCAGGTCAAAAAGTAAGGGTAAAAATTGCTAGTTTCCCTAACCGCACTTTCACCGGAATAATTAACTTAATTGGCTCTGTGGTAGAAGGTGAAAGCCGGGCTATTCCTGTCAAAGCGGAAATTGATAATAGTGATGGTGTCCTCAAACCGAATATGTTTGCCGAATTAGAAATATTAACCAGTCGAACTACAACACCAGTTCTTGCAATTCCTACCTCAGCAATTGTAGAAGCTAATGGGAAGCAGTTGGTTTACCTGCAAAATGGCAATGCTTTTCAAGCAGTTGAAGTTACTTTAGGTAATACTTCCGGGGATTTAATTGAGGTGAAAAGTGGTTTGTTTGAGGCAGATTTAATAGTTACTCAACGCGCTCCTCAACTTTATGCTCAATCTTTGCGAGGTGATAGTAAACATTCAGAATCTGAGGAAAAGACGGCCTTAACTCCAAATGGAATAGAGGCTAGTTTTAAGAGTTTTCCAATGCCTCTATGGTTGGCGGGAGTAGCAG
Source organism: Microcoleus sp. AT3-A2 (assembly GCF_036705685.1). Taxonomy (NCBI): domain Bacteria; kingdom Bacillati; phylum Cyanobacteriota; class Cyanophyceae; order Oscillatoriales; family Microcoleaceae; genus Microcoleus; species Microcoleus sp. AT3-A2. Next base: position 151,869 of record NZ_JAUBVF010000003.1, on the reverse strand, counting down.
GAGGAACAATCTTATGTACTGTAGGTTTCTTAGTTGGGGTTATGGCTGGTCGCCGCAAGAGCGATCGGAAAGTTGCCGGAACTAATAAAGTGTGACAATTCGCCTTAATTTTAATAAACATAGTTTCTGCGAACAATCCGCTTTTTATCCTGATTTTATATTCTTATGTCCAAATAGCTCAAATAATAATTACCACTATTTCACTTCATGCTCAACTCAATCCTCAAATGGTCGATCGCTCAACGTTGGCTAGTTGTAATCGCTGCAATAATAGTCACTTTTTTGGGTAGTTATAATTTAACTATAATGCCCCTTGATGTTTTTCCTAATTTTGCCCCGCCTCAAGTAGAAATTCAAACAGAAGCTTCTGGATTGGCCCCTGAAGAAGTAGAGTCTTTAATCACTTTACCAATTGAGAGCGCAGTCAATGGAACTCCGGGGGTAGAAACCGTGCGATCCTCTTCGGCGGTAGGTATTTCAGTTGTGCGAGTAATTTTCAAAGCCGATACAGATATTTATCAAGCGAGACAATTAGTTGCTGAACGTTTACAGCAAACCCGATCAAAGTTGCCTCAAGGTGTTGAAGAACCGCAAATATCTCCTGTATCTTCTCCGATTGCCACAATTTTAATGTATGCCTTCACCCTAAAAGCAGAAGGAAAGGAGCCAAATACTGATTTAATGGAAGTGCGACGGTTAGTCGATCGAGATGTCACTAACAGATTACTTGCTGTGCAGGGAATATCACAAGTAATTGCCTATGGAGGTGATGTTAGAGAGTATCAAGTTTTGGTCGATCCCGTCAAATTAACTGCATTTAATATCTCTTTAGAAGATGTGACAAAAGCGGCACAGCAATCAAATACCAATGCGTCTGGGGGATTTTTGATTACACCCGATCGCGAAGAAATTATTCGTGGCGTAGGTCGGATTGAAACCATTGAAGAATTGGCAGAATCAGTAGTCATATCTAGGGATGGAAAACCCATCAAATTACGCGATGTGGCAGAGGTAAAATTGGGAGCAGCACTAGCTAGAGGAGATGGTAGTGTTAATGGTGAGAGAGGAGTGGTTTTACTGGTAAACAAGCAGCCTCAAATTGATACTCCAACTGTGACCAGAGCTGTTGAAAAAGCAATGGAGGAAGTGCAAGCCGGATTACCCCAGGATGTGAAAGTACAAGTAACTTTTCGCCAAGAAAGTTTTATTGATTCTGCTATTGAAAATGTCCGAGATTCCCTACGAGATGGCATCATTATTGTTTCAATAATCATGCTAATGTTTTTGATGAATTGGCGCACAACTCTCATCACTCTCAGCGCCATTCCCTTGTCTTTGCTGATAGGAATGTTGATTTTATCATGGTTTGGGGAAGGGATAAATACTATGACTCTTGGGGGATTGGCAGTAGCAATTGGTTCTGTTGTGGATGACTCAATTGTGGATATGGAAAACTGCTATCGGGGATTGCAAAAAAATCAAGTAGATGGCAAGCCTAAAGACGATTTTGAAATTGTTTATAGCACTTCGGTAGAGGTTCGCACCAGTGTAATTTTCTCTACAGTAATCATTGTTATTGTATTTGCGCCGATTTTTTATTTAACGGGAGTAGAAGGGCGAATCTTTACCCCAATGGGAGTGGCTTATTTAGTTTCTATTATGGCCTCTACTTTTGTAGCAATGACTCTTTCCCCTGCTCTTTGCGCTATCTTATTAGCAAATCGTCAATTGCCATCGGATGATACTTGGGTGTCGGCATTTAGCCAACGGCTTTATCGTCCTGCTTTGAATATGGCAATTAATCGTCCGAAATTCATCTTATTGCCAGCCATCGCTGCTTTTATTGCTTCCTTAATTGTGCTTCCCTCACTAGGAAGAGTATTTTTACCCGAATTTCAAGAGCGATCTTTAGTTAATACAATGTTACTTTATCCTGGGAGTTCCCTGTCTGCTACTAATGATATGGGACTTTCAATGCAGAATGCTCTCAAAGATGACCCTCGATTTACAGCAGTACAATTGCGATCGGGACGTGCGCCCGGTGATGCTGATGCCGGAGGGGTAAATTTAGGACATTTGGATGTAGAACTGAGCGATATTGGCATTAAAAAGCGAGAAGAAAGTATTGCCAAAATTCGAGAGGAATTTAATAAATTACCGGGTGTGGCTACCAGCGTGGGAGGCTTTATTTCGCATCGGATGGATGAAGTGCTTTCAGGAGTGAGAAGTGCGATCGCGGTGAAAGTTTTTGGGCCTGATTTGATAGAATTAAGAGCGATTGGGAAGGAAGTGGAAACAGCTATGGGCGAGGTAAAAGGTATTGTTGATTTGCAGTTAGAACAACAAATTCCCATTCGTCAGTTACAGATTAAATTTGAGCGAGCTTCGGCTGCACGTTACGGACTTACTATTGGAAGTCTTACAGAAACTATAGAAACTGCCTTGAATGGGAAAGTAGTATCTCAAGTCCTTAAAGAACAGCAGTTATTTGATTTATTGGTGTGGTTGAAACCGGAAAGTCGCAGTAATCTTGATACTATTCGTAACTTATTAGTTGATACTCCTTCTGGGCAGAAGATCCCACTCGCACAAGTCGCAAAAATTGAATACGGTACTGGCCCTAATACGATCAACCGCGAAAATGTTTCCCGTTTATTGGTTGTGGCTGCGAATGTGTCAGGACGAGATTTACGCTCAGTTGTTAATGAAATTAAGACCAAAGTACAACAGCAGGTAATCTTGCCTTCAGGTTATTTTATTCAGTATGGTGGACAATTTGAATCAGAAGAACGAGCTAGCCAAACTCTAATCCTATTTGGTAGCTTAGGAACAGTAATTATTGCGGTTCTGATGTACTTTGCTGTCCATTCTTTTGCAGGTGCGCTGATGATTATGATTAACTTACCCCTTGCATTAGTAGGAGGAATTTTCTCGATTGCGATCGGTGGTGGCATTATTTCTGTAGCTTCACTTGTGGGTTTTATCACCTTATTTGGAGTAGCGGTTCGTAACGGTTTGCTTTTGGTGGATAATTTCAATCAAAAACTAAGCAAGGGAATGCCTTTTAAGCAAGTAATTAAAGAAGGTGCGATGGAAAGATTGGTGGCGATTTTGATGACAGCTTTTACCTCTGCTTTAGGCATGGTTCCGCTGGTAGTTGGTACAGGCGCAGGCAAAGAAATTTTGCAACCTCTGGCGGTTGTGGTGTTGGGTGGATTGTTTACTTCTACAGCCTTAACTCTGTTAGTTTTACCAGCTTTGTATGCTCAATTTGGGCATTTTTTATTACCTCAACAACCTCAGCCAGTTATTGAAGACGGGAAGGTATCTAAAGCTGAAATAGCGAACTGATAAAGCCTACTCAACTTCCTCAATTAAACTGCAAAGTTCTTCGCTATCGGGATTATCAGAAGCTCGATTTGTCCAAAGTTTTTTATAAGCTTCCAACTCAGCTTTGAACGCACTCAGGCGCTGAATTTCCTCCTCAAGGAAATCAATTTTGCGACTTAATAAGTCTTGCACTAGCGGACAAGCTGTTATTCCTTGACGGCGAGATGCCAAAATTTGCTGAATTTCTTGAAGAGAAAAGTTGAGTCTTTGGGCTTTCTTGATAAATTGCACTTGTCTGGCAGCATCGGCTGTGTAGTAACGGTACCCACTACTGCTGCGTAAGGCAGGTTCTAGTAATCCTAAGCTTTCATAGTATCGCAGGGTGCCTACAGCAACACCAGTTTGCTTGGCTAGTTCTCCAATTTTTAGTAGCTGCTTTTCTAGGGATTCTGTTTCAAATTTTGTCACAGCCGTTCTAGGTAAGTTTGAACCATCTAATTATAGCGGTAGCCACTTTCACTTTTTTGTGCTGGTTATACTCAGCCAGGTTCTTATTATAAAATATTCTATCTTGTCCATAATTCTAGTGGCTGAAAAAGCAGCAGTAACTCTGTTTTGAGTTACTGCTGCTGTCGGATATTCTCTTGCTTATCCCTGCTAAAAATCCGTGAGGTAATCTACACACACCGGGGAAAATAAGGATTATTTATCGCAATTAGCTAGCGGGCAGTCAGGAGTAGGAGTAGTGCAGGGGCCGGCAGCAAAGACAACAGCGGCTGTACCTGCTGTCAGGAGAACTGCCGTCAAAGCTGCGAGAGTGAATCGTTTAGTCTGAGTTGCTTTAGTCATTAATTTTTACCGGGGAATCTAGGATCGAAAAGTTTCTTTGGGAAACTATAAATAGCATAAACTCTCAAGTCGGCTATAGAGTCAAGGGGGGAAACATTAAGAATTATAAAAATATTTAATTTCCGAGGTCGCCAGCCGAATACCTGTATGAAAGTCTGAAGATTTCATCCTGATTTCAGGTTTGTGTGTCATACTTTTTAATCATTGTACGCAAAGACTCAAACAAATGAAATCGCTCCAATCAAATTTAATTATTTTAGGCAGCGTCGGATTGTTATTTTTGGGAGCTTGCAGTAAAGGCGACCAAGCAAGCGATCCAAATACCACTTCAGAATCCCCTCCTGTCGCCTCTCAACCTGCGTCTTCTGCTCCGGCCACTGCTCCTGCAACAGCAACTAAAGGGGGGCAAGTTGTAAAGTCTGGAGCTTACTATTTAGAGTTTGTACCTGAAAAAGAAGCTACCGGAACTCATTTAGATCTTTATTTGCAAAAAGGGGATAAGAATGAACCAGTTCCTAACGCCAAAGTGACGGCTCAAGTGCAGTTACCGAATGGGAAGCAGCAAACCCTAGCTCTCAAGTATGATGCTGAGGGCAAACATTACGCTGTGGTGTTTCCCGGCAAAGAACCCGGTCAGTATCCAGTAAAAATGACTGCGGATATTAACGGCGAAAAAGTTGACGGTCGTTTTACCTTCAGTCAATAGATAGCTGATTTCCTAATGCGCTCTAACTTAGGGGCGCATTAGTTATTAGCAACAAACAACTGCCTCCTCCATTTCCACTAAAAAGCCGATCGCGTTTCGATCGCACTTAATTTCTTATTTGGTTACCTGAGTTTTTTTTGAACGGGAAAAACACTCGACCTGCCAAACTTTGGAAGTAGATGCCACCCACAGTACCTAAAAACATTAAATAGGCGATCGCCTGCACGACATAGAGCTTATCCGTGTATCCAAACAGCGCACTCAACAACAAACCGGGAAACTTTTCTTCGGGAAGCAGTGGGGAGATATTCCAGACCATCGGCCCGAGAATGCAAGAGTGGATTTTAGTAAATCTTTCGTAATAGAAACACAGTGCTGCTGATTCGCGATTTGTTTGCGATAAAATAGTCATCGCGCTGTCAAAAATACCCAAAGTAGATACCACTAAACCCGCTACAATAAAGAGCAATAAAATGCCCATATATTTAAAAAACAGGCGGATATTAATTTTGACTCCCCATTTAAAAAGCAGGACACCAAGTCCGGCGGCTGAAAGTATTCCTCCCAAAGCGCCGATCGCCGGAATAATGCCTTGTTGAAACTTGGCGACGACAAACAAAACAGTTTCAAACCCTTCGCGCAAAACGGCTATAAAAACTAAACTAAATACGCCCCAACCAGCATGAGAGTTTTGCGTTAAGGCGGCACTCACAGCGCCTTCAACTTCGGCTTTCATAAATCGCGCTTGCTTGGTCATCCAAATCAGCATCCAGCTCAGCATTGCGATCGCTATCACCCCAAAAGTGGCCTCTAGCAGCGACTCCATAATCGGTGCAAAAGGCTGATTGGATGCGGACAGAATTTGAATAGTCCAGCCGAACAGTACACCTATTAAAGCGCTGGCAATCAGTCCAACGCCAACACCGCCGAAAACCCAAGGACTTAAATAACTTTGTCCTGATTTTTTGAGACAAGCGAGAACGATTCCGACAACTAAGGCGGCTTCGACTCCTTCGCGGAGGGTAATTACAAATGTGGGCAATGCTTCGCCAAAATTCATTTTTTTATGCTGGGAATGAGAGTGGTTAATGAGCGAGGTAATTGGCAGATTATTTACCAATTACCGCTCTTGATGAGAGGGATATTTTTACTTACGATGCTGGTTTGAGAACTTTTTGGCTGTCGCTTTCGATCGTTTTAACGAGCTGGCTGACTTGTTCGGTGGTTTTTACGGGGGCAGGGGGTGCGATCGCCGTTGGCCAATTTGTCTTAAGTTCAGTCATGTTGGCAACAATTGCTTTATCGATTTCCGGGCTGGTTTTAGCCACTTGATCGGCAATATCTTTGTACAGGCTTTCCGCGTACATGACAAAACCCCGCGAATCTTGGTATTCAATAATTGCGGAAATTTTGCCGTTAGCAACCGCCGCTCCGTATTCGGAATTAGCTGTATCTAGCAAGCCGTTAATCACTTGCAGCACGAATTTCGGATCTTTTCGCTGCGCTTCGGGAAGGGCGGCAATTGCTCCATCAACTGCTTGCATTGATGTGTCGAATTCCGCATTCACTTGAGCCGGATCTTTTGCACCCGCTTTAACTAAATCCTGCAATTTAATTAAAGTAGCCTTAAATTCAGGAATTTTACGCTCGTTTAGCTGATCTTCCACATCGGCATAAATTTCTTCGACTGGATGCCCGATGTGCGGTTCTGCTTGGTCGGGTTTGCCTTGATCCAAGAGTTCTTTTGCTACGAAAAGATGCCCTTTCATCAAGCCAAGTTTAGTCATGTAGTCTACATCTTTGGCTTCACCTGTGAGGACGACATCTTCAATAGTCACCATGTCTTTAATTTCGTCGAATTGGGGTTGAGTAATGACATTTTTTGATACCAATTCTTCGACTTTCCCGTAAGGACGGCTGGCTTGAATCTTGTTAGAAAGTGCCGGTACTCCTAACTTGGCTTCGAGTTTATCTAACTCTGAAAGAATGGCAGTATTGATGTTGATGCCACCTTTGCCGCCGTGGTTCATGCTGTGGCCGCTTGTGGATGCGGGACTGGCTGTGGCAACGGGTGAGACTGTGCTGCCGGTGTTGCTGGCGGTGGGGGTGGAAACGCAACCGGCCAGAGCAACGAGGATGGCTGTAGCCGTGGCGGTCGGTAATAAGCGAAAGGATGGTAACATGGCTGTTGCTAATTTTTACATTATGTGCATTTGGACTTACAAGTTATTAAGAATAATTCTCAATTTGCAAGCTATTCATTCTACCTATTTGCGATCGATCTTGTCAAATAATTTCATACTTTCTTTGAAGCGGCGCACCGTGGTAGCAGGATGTGGGTTAAGCGATGACTTCAAATACCCCCATGCAGCCTGCTTCGGCGATCTCATCTTGATGGGGATGAAACATATATTTTCCAGCGTAGCCGTAGGTAAATTCTAAAATATGCCGTTCAGCTACTCCCATTGTAATTACATCGGTTCTTTCACTGGGAGTTAAAGTCATTCCCGTGCGGTACACATCAAAAAAATTGGCGTGCAGGTGAAAAGTCACTGCGGCTTCGTACTCAATCAGGTTGAGAACGTACAGCCGGATTAGCTGATTTCGGTAAATAGGGAGCGGGTTTTTCATGTAATAATTGGGCAACCCGTTAAAAGCGTAGAGTTCGTTTTTTTCGTCGTCGTTTACGTCGTATCCTCCCATGATTAACATGATTTCATCGGCGGGAGGACGGGGTTTTGGCGGATCGATAATGAACATTCCATATAGTCCTTTACCGATGTGGCGCGTTACGGGAGCAATATGGCAGTGATATAGATGCACTCCGTAGGGCGCGGCATCGAATTCATAAATAAATACCGAACCGTTTTTCACTGGTTTAACGCCATCCATTTCGCTGGTATGAACGCCGTGAAAGTGCAGCGAATGAGAATGTCCGGCTTTGTTATAAAAAATGACCCGGATACGATCGCCCTCAGTTGCCCTTAATGTCGGCCCCGGCACGCGATTGTTCACGTTCCAGGTGTTGAAAGTGACGGCGCTATTAAGTTGGACGATCGAAGTATTAGCTTCCAGGCGAAATTCGCGTACCGTGCGCCCGTTTTCGCGCGTCACCGTGCCGTAATCAAAATCCCGCGCAATTTGCATCGGGTTGATATTGCTGACGGTGATTGCATCTGCAGGCATGGGCGGTACTCTCGCGACTGATGTCGGTTTGCGAGTCAAGTGTTGAAGTGCGATCGCGCCGCCCGCTACCCCAGCCCCAGCTATTCCTAGCTGTAGCAGTTGGCGGCGACTCCAGCGCCCCGGCTTTTTCATGGCGGGACGATCGGATAAATCTGTCATACTTATTGAAAATCTTTATCAAATATTCACTCGTGCTTGATTATAAGACATTACCAGCTTGTTGTCAATAATTGTCAACTATCATCTTTTTCTGGGAAGTCAATCGATTTTATATTTTATATTTTAGATTTATTCCCGTCAGTCAGCCTGCGCGTTGGAATGAATCCGGGGGCTTGCGATCCAATTAGTTTCGGTCATAAAATTTCATGCTGATTTCATCTCAGTATGTGATGTTAGATGTTGGGGTAGATGCTGTCGATCGCTAACAATGTATAAGGATTTACCGCTATAAATTAGAGTTATGAGAGTTTTGCTAGTTGAAGATGAGCCAGATTTAGGGAAAGCGATCGAGCGAACCTTAAAGCAGGAAAAATATATAGTTGATTGGGCCCTAGATGGCAATCAAGCTTGGGAATATTTAGAGAGTCACTGGATGCAATACACCCTCGCTATTTTTGACTGGTTGCTACCAGGATTGTCAGGAGTGGAACTGCTGCGGAGATTGCGTGCTAAAAATAGCGCTCTCCCCGTCTTGATGCTGACAGCAAAAGACCGAATGGAAGATAAAGTGGCGGGACTAGATGCCGGGGCTGACGATTATTTAGTTAAACCGTTTGGCATGGCGGAACTGTTAGCAAGATTGCGGGCTTTGCAAAGGCGATCGCCCCAAATTCAACCGCAACAACTACAGGTAGGGAATCTGGTTTTGGACTGCGGAGCTCGAACTGTGTGCCATCTCGATCGCAACGGCAAAAACCAGATAATTTCGCTGACAAACAAAGAATTTCAACTGTTAGAATATTTTATGAAACATCCGAACCAAATTATCACCACTGACCAAATTCGGAATCAGCTATGGGAGGCGAGCGCAGATACCTTTAGCAATGTGGTAGCAGCTCAAGTGCGCTTGCTGCGGCGCAAACTTGAGTCGGTTGGCGGCGCGAATTTAATTGAAACCGTTCACGGCGTCGGATACCGCATGAGAAATTAAAGCTGTAGGGGCAACGGCGGGGGGATTATATCTCGTTTCCAGTATCTGGCTATCATATAGAAAACTCGTGGAACAGGCATCTTGCCTGTTCTTAAGAAGGGTGCAAAGTGTATGTAACTTTAATATGTAACTTTCAACTTACATACATTTTGCACCATTGTCAATTACCTGTTGAGGAACGGGATATCCCGCCAGTTCCACAATAAAATTTAATTTTGTGGAACAGGCATCTGGCCTGTTATTAACAATTATATAAAATCTAACTTTAAATGAATCAAAATAAACTATTTAACCGAACTCGCTGGCAATTAGCCATTTCCTATGCAGCAGTAATGGGTTTGATTTTAAGCTTACTGGGATTTGGCGTATATAAGGCGATCGCCCACGCTCACTGGGTAGCCATAGACCGGGAATTAGAATCGGTAGCGGGGACGCTACACGACAGCCTAGAACTCAAATTACAGCAGCCCGGACGCTTGGAGCCTATAGTCAACGAACTTTTGCCCAACCTCCGCCTCATTGGAGTTCAAGGCATTAAAGAACAGTTGCCAAGCCGCCATATTTTAAGCGCTATCAACCAAGGCTATTACTATATTCGTTTATTTGATTATTCCGGTAAACTAATTGCTACGGCTGGCGATTATCCAGAAGAATTACCAGCCGGATTTAACTCCCAATACTGGCAAACAATAACTGACACCAAAGGTAATGTTTATCACCAAATTTCTGTAGCGCTACACACCCAAACACAGCAAGATTGGGGATATTTTCAAGTTGGGCGGAGCCTGCAAGACTTTAATGATTATCTCAGTACAGTGAAATGGGTTTTGAAATTAGGATTGCCTACAGCATTGATTTTGATCGGCTTTTCGAGTTGGTTATTGGCAGGATTAGCCATGAAACCGATTTATTCTTCCTACCGACAAATTCAACAGTTTACAGCGGATGCAGCCCACGAATTGCGGACGCCTTTAGCGGCTTCGCAGGCGACTGTAGAATCAGCACTGTTGACGCCTCAATTAGATGAAAAAGAGGCGCGGGAAATTTTGCGGACGATCGATCGCCAAAACCGACGATTAACTCAGTTAGTGGCTGATTTGCTGCTGCTGGCTCGCATGGATAATCAAGTGATACGCGATCGCCCTCAATTGTGTTGTTTGAATGACCTAGTTAGCGATTTAGTAGAGGAATTGGCAGCTTTGGCGATCGCTTCTAAGGTAGCCCTAACATCCGAAATGCGCGTACAGCAGCAATTAAATGTTGTCGGCAATTCCGACCAACTTTATCGCTTAGTTTCTAATTTAATTGTTAATGCCATTCAATACACTCCGGCGGGCGGGAAAGTAACAGTTATTTTAGATTGCAATCACATCGAGGCGATCGTTCAGGTTCAAGATACGGGTATTGGGATCGCGGCGGCAGATTTAGAGCGAATATTCGATCGATTCTACCGAGTCAACAGCGATCGATCGCGCAATACCGGCGGTTCGGGACTGGGATTGGCGATCGCCCAAACCATCGCCCGGGCACACGGCGGCAGCCTCAGCGCCCGCAGCGAATTGGGGCAGGGCGCTACTTTCCTGCTGCGGTTGCCTTTGTGAGCTACTATGTGAGGGAAACCGAATCATCTTTTTGGGGTAATCCCTTTTGCAAAAGAGAGCGCGATCGCCGAAAATCATTAAATAGTCATTAGTCCTCAGTCATTAGTCAGTAGTGAGTAGTTAGTAGTCAGTAGTTAGTAGTCAGTAGCGAGTAGTTAGCAGCTAACAACATATAACAGGAAAATTAAGCTCGGCTAACAATTAATGACCAATGACCAATGACCAATGACCAATGACCAATGACTAATCACGGTTCATTCCCGACAAATACCTAGCGAAAAATTATGACAGTTTTAGAACAGGGAACAATCTCAATCCATACCGAAAATATTTTCCCGATTATCAAGAAGTCGCTATACACTGACCACGAAGTCTTCTTGCGGGAACTAATTTCTAACGGCGTCGATGCCATTGCCAAACTCAAAATGGTTTCTCGTTCCGGCGAATACGGCGGCGACATGGGCGAACCGCAAATTAACATTGCCATTGACAAAGAAAACAAAACCCTCTCAATTTCCGATAACGGGATCGGCATGACACCCGACGAGGTAAAAAAATACATCAACCAAGTCGCTTTCTCCAGCGCAGAAGAATTTATTCAAAAATACCAAGGCAGCGGCGACGACGCCATTATTGGTCACTTCGGCCTCGGTTTCTACTCTTCTTTCATGGTGGCGAAGAAAGTAGAGATTGATACCCTTTCTTACCAAGAAGGCTCCCAAGCAGTACACTGGTCTTGCGACGGTTCCCCCGCTTTTGAACTATCAGAATCCTCCCGCACCGAACGCGGAACTACTATTACTCTTACACTCCAAGATGAAGAAGAAGAATATCTAGAACCCAGCCGCATCGAGCATTTAATCAAAACTTACTGCGATTTCATGCCAGTTCCCATCAAATTTGAGGGTAAGGAACTCAACAAGCACAAAGCAATTTGGCGGGAATCAGCCAGCAATTTGCAAAAAGAAGATTACTTAGAACTGTACCGCCACCTTTACCCGTCCCAAGACGAGCCTCTGCTGTGGGTACACCTGAATACAGATTATCCTTTTATTGTCAACGGGATTCTTTACTTTCCCAAACTGCGCCCGGAGGTCGATGTTACCCAAGGGAATATCAAGCTATTCTGCAACCAGGTTTTTGTCAGCGACCACTGCGAAGAAATTATCCCGAAATTCTTGATGCCGCTGCGGGGAGTGATTGACAGTACCGACATTCCCCTGAACGTTTCTCGCAGTTCTTTGCAAAGCAATCGCACTGTGCGGAGAATCGCTGATTATATTGCGAAAAAAGTGGGCGATCGCCTGAAAGAACTCTACCGCGACGACCGTAACGAATACATCCGCTGCTGGCAAGATATCGGCACTTTTGTCAAGTTCGGAACTCTCAACGATGACAAGTTCAAAAAGCAAGTCGAAGATATTTTAATCTACCGCAGCACCTACGAACCAACAGCCGAGAAGCCAGAAACTGTAACGCCCGAAGTTCAGGTGCAAAGTGAGGAAGGAGATTTGTGGCAGGATGTGACTCCGAAGTCGGAAACTTCTACTTCGACGCAACCTTACACGACGCTGAAAGAGTATTTGGAACGCAATCAAAAACGCCATGAAAATCGCGTGTTTTATTGTACCGATCCTGCCTCTCAAGCAACTTACGTGGCAATGCACAAAAGCCAAGGTTTAGAAGTGCTGTTCATGGATTCTTTCATCGACACGCACTTTATTAGTTTCTTGGAACGAGAACACTCAGATGTCAAATTCTCGCGGGTTGATTCCGACATCGACGAAACGCTAATTGACAAAGAGAAAGAAGCGGAGATTGTCGATCCGGCGACGAATAAAACTCGCAGCGAACAAGTTAAGGAAATGTTCCAAAAAGCTCTCAATAAGCCGAAAGTGAACATTCGCACAGAAGCTTTGAAGTCTGACTCTGCGGAGGCGACGCCACCTGCGATCGTACTTTTGCCGGAAGCTTTGCGCCGGATGCGGGACATGACGGCGCTGTTGCTGCAGCAAGCGGCCGAATTCCCAGAAGACCACGTTTTGCTGGTGAATACGTCTCACCCGCTGATTCAAAATCTGGCGAGTTTGAGTCAGGGTGCGATTATTCAAGGTGGCGGCGAGTCTCCGTCGGCTGAGTTGGCGAGTATGATTTGTCACCACGTTTACGACTTGGCTTTGATGGCCCAGAAGGGTTTCGATGCTGAAGGGATGAAGGATTTTGTCGAGCGATCGAATCAAGTCTTGACAAAGTTGACTGAACGTGCAATGTAATTCCCCCCCCAACCCCCCTTGCTAAGGGGGGGAGCAAGAGTTTATTTCTCTTGCTAAAGGGATAACTAAAGCCTTCTTCCTTCTTCCTTCTTCCTTCTTCCTTCGGGTATAATGAAATGCTGCACGCAAAAAACGGTAATCTGGAGGGAAGTATGTCACGGAAATGTCAGCTAACGGGGAAGAAGGCGAATAACGGTTTTGCAGTTTCTCACTCGCACCACCGCACTCACAAATTGCAAGAGGCAAATTTGCAGTGGAAGCGGGTTTGGTGGCCGCAGGAGAAGCGCTGGGTAAAATTGCACCTTTCTACAAAGGCGATTAAAACCTTGGAACACAAGGGTTTGGAAATAATGGCGAAGGAAGCTGGAATTAACCTGTACAAGCTTTAAAAAACTTGGCTAAATTAAAATGAGGGCGATCGCACACTTGAGAGCGCGATCGCTCTTATTTTAGAGAAAAACCTTTACTAAAGCTATTTTCGGCATTGCAGTAAATAAGTAGTCATCAGGCCTTTGCCTTTAACTTCGATCGCGCCGCGGTTTTCAAAGAAATACTTTTCTCGCAATTGCTGATAAGTTGTTTCTGTTACCTGAATACTCCCTGGCTTGCCGTGAGATTCCATGCGGGAAGCAGTGTTAACGGTGTCTCCCCATAAATCGTAAATAAATTTTTTAATTCCAATAACTCCGGCAACAACCGGGCCGCTATTGATGCCGATTCTGATGCTTAAATCTTGATTGTGGGTATGGCTGAAGTCAGTAATTGCCTCCTGCATATCGAGGGCCATTTGTGCGATCGCTTCTGCGTGATCCGGGCGAGGAATTGGCAGCCCTCCTACTACCATGTAAGCGTCGCCAATCGTCTTAATTTTTTCCAAACCGTGCTTTTCTGCTAGGTTGTCAAATGTCGAAAAGATGTCATTCAGCAAGGCTACTAATTGCGTTGGAGAAACTCGCGAACTCAATTGAGTAAAGCCTACTATGTCCGCAAACAAGACAGTAACGTCAGCAAAAGTATCTGCGATCGTACTGTCTCCCCGCTTCAACCGATTTGCTATTTCTTCCGGCAAAATATTCAACAACAAGCGTTCTGATTGTTCCTGTTGAACTCGCAGTGCACTTAAAGTATCATTCAGAGCATTAGTTCGTTCTTTTACTCTAAATTCTAACTCTTCATTCAGCTTGTAAAGCGCCATTTCAGCCCGCCTGCGGTCTGTGATATCCGTACCGATTGCCAGCATTCCCGCGAACTTTCCTGCTGCGTCAAACAGCGGTTTATTTGCCCAGGATACCCAAACGCGATCGCCGTTACGCCGGATACTTTCATTTTCATTTCGCGTGTATTGTTCTGGGTTTTGCAAAATATCTCTCAACTTTGCTGCCAAGTCATTTCCTGTTGTATCTGTCTGGGGAATAATTGTTCCCACGGCGTTTTTGCCAATTATCTCTTTTTCCTCGTAACCAAAAAACTTCTGTGCAAATTCGTTAAAAAAGGTAATATTTCCTTCCGTATCTAGTTTTAAAATAATGCTGTTAGCATTTTCCACTAATTCCCGATACTTAATTTCGCTTTGGCGCAGCGAATCCTCTGCTGAGGTGCGTTCCGCTACTGTGGCGGCCAATAACAGCGAAGTAATTACAATTACGCTCATAAAAGCCTGCAAAAATAATATTGCCTGATTGATATTTTCCGCTTTGGCAATGAAGGGGCCGCCTCCCTGAGAACCTCCCCAAATGGCGATACTGGATACAATGAAAGATGCTAAAACCGCCCCGCCCCGGCCGAATTGAATGGTTGCCCAAATTACTAAGGGAAATGGCAAGTATTCGAGGGGATAACCGGAGAGATTACTTTCACTTTTTGAGTTGTATACTAGCCAACTGACGCTTACTAATAACACCAGGCCTATTGCAGCACCGATTCGATTTACAATTGTTTGATAACCTGTATTTTGTGAAGGGCTGGGCGCTGGTTTGTGATTGTATATAATCAACAGCAGGGGAGTAAAAATTAAAACTCCTAATGTATCTCCGAGATACCAATTCCATCGAATGTGCCAATATTCGCTCCAGTCAACTAAACCAGTTACACAGAGGCGCAGCGTGCCGAGAGTGCAGTTGATTTGAGTGGCAACTACAGCACCGCAAAAAATTAAATTGACTACATCGATCAGCCGAGCAAGTGAGGGGCGAAACTTTAGCTGTTGCAGCAAAGTAAAGGCGCATAAAGCTTGTAAACAAGCGCAAAAGGCACTAAGTGCTGCAAGTGTTAAAGATACCTTAAGGTTAATAGTCTCGTAAAAAACCACGCCTAAAGCTATTCCCGGCCAAATGCGGCGACCAAATAATAAAATTGCAGCTTGTGCAATTCCTGCGGGCGGCCAGACACAGGTAGCTAATTTATTTACGCCTGGGATTGAAATTGCTATTGTTGCTCCCAAAGCGTAAACAAAAGCAAGAGCAGCTACTTTTGCTAAGTATTGCCAATTTCTAGATTGAAGAAATCGCAGAAACTGATTTTTTGGGGAAATCATACTGAGTGTTATATTTTTAACTAACTATAGCAACCGCGCCCGAAGATTAGGAAATTATTGATTCTGAAATATGACTTCTTATATTGCTTCTTCCTTCTTCATTATTTCTGATGCTATAACTTGATTCCTATCAGAAAATAAGTGTTCATCTGGCCTTTGCCTTTAACTTCGATCGCGCCGCGACTTTCAAATACATACTTGTCCTGCAATATATCATAAATTGCAGACGTGACTTGAATGCACCCCGGCTTGCCGTGGGATTCCATGCGGGAAGCGGTATTAACGGTGTCTCCCCATAAATCGTAAATAAATTTTTTAATACCGATTACTCCGGCGACAACCGGGCCGGTGTTAATGCCAATTCTGATGCTAAAATCTTGATTGTGGGTATGGCTAAAGTTAGTAATTGCCTGCTGCATATCGATCGCCATTTGGGCGATCGCCTCTGCATGATCGCTGCGGGGCATCGGCAGCCCTCCAACTACCATGTAAGCGTCGCCAATCGTCTTAATTTTTTCTAATCCGTGCTTTTCTGCTAAGCGATCGAATGTCGAAAAAATGTCGTTAAGCAAGGAAACTAATTGGGGCGGAGAAATTTGGGAACTAATTTGGGTAAAACCGACGATATCTGCAAATAATACTGTGACTTCGGCAAAAGTATCGGCGATGATGCTTTGGTCTTGTTTTAATCTGTCGGCGATGGGTTGCGGTAAAACGTTGAGTAGGAGACGATCAGATTTTTCTTGTTCTAAGCGCAAAGCTGCCTCAGCTTGTTTACGAGTTGTGATGTCTTGAACAGTACCTTCGTAATAAAGCAAATTTCCGTAGGAATCGCGCACTGTATAAGTATTTTCCGAAATCCAAATTATGCTGCCATCTCGGCGGTAAATTTGAGATTCAAAATCCGATACTTTGCCTTGTTCTTCTATTAAGCGGACAATTTCTGCCCGGCGTTCGGAGTCAACATAAAGCTGTTGGCTAATATCAGTTAATGTGCCGACCAATTCCTCGCGTGAACTGTAACCGTAAATGCGAAGCAAAGCAGGATTGGCGCTGAGATATTGCCCATCTGGGGTAGTTTGAAAAATGCCGACGATCGCATTTTCAAAAATGCTGCGGTATTTTTCTTCAGCTTGCCGCAGCGCTTCTTCAGCCCGCTGCCGTTCTCGCGCTTCCATTGCGAAAGTTACAGAGTCGGCTAGAGAAACAGCAAAACTTTGTTCTTCAATCGTCCAAAAGCGGGGCATTCCTACGTGTTCTAAACAGAAAACTCCTGCTGTTTCTCCGCCTATTTGAATCGGCGTATCTAGCATAGAAGTGATGCCCAAGGGAATTAGGTAAGATTCCGCAAATTCTTTAGTTCTAAAATCGTTTTGCGCGTCAAAGGCAGCAATTGCGCGTTCTTCTCGCAGTGCTTGAAAATAGACAGGATAGTCTGCTGCTGCTAATTCCAAACCGTGTGAGTGCTGGTTGAGAGTGCGATCGAACAAATCTCGGCACTCCATCTTGGATTTAGTGCGATCGTACAGCCAGACGCTCGATCGGGCAACTTCCAGAGTACGGCTAGCAGTTTCAGTTATTTCTTGAAGCGCCTTTGTTAAGTCGCCTTGATTCAGCGCTTTATTTTTGGCTAAATCAATTAATGCCGATTTCTGTTTCTGTAGCTGAATTTCGCTTTGTTTCAGGGCATTTGTCCGCTCTTCTACTCGGATTTCCAGCTTTTCATTCAGCTTTTGCAGCGCTATTTCAGCTTTTCGGCGATCGGTGATATCTGTCCCGATGCAGAGGATGCCCAAAAGTTTTCCCGCTGTATCAACCAACGGTTTATTTGCCCAAGATACCCAAACGCGATCGCCACTGCGCCGCATATTTTCATTTTCATAGCTGATAAAGCGATCGGGATTGTGTAAAATTTGACTATAAACCAACTCTAAGTTATTTCCTTCACAGTCCGTCGGTGGAATAATGGTTCCCAAGGCATTTTTTCCCAAAATTTCTTCTTCCTTGTAACCAAAGAATTTTTCGGCAAATTCGTTAAAAAAAGTAATATTGCCATCAGCGTCCAGTTTCAGAATAATACTGTTAGCATTTTCCACCAATTCTCGATATTTAATTTCGCTCTCCCGCAGAGAATGCTCTGCTGATGTGCGTTCAGCTACTGTCGCTGCCAATAGCAGCGAGGTAATCGTAATTACACCCATAAAAGCTTGCAAAAATAAGATAGCCTGATTAATATTGTCGGCTTTGGCTGTGAAGGGTCCCCCTTCATGAGAACTGCCCAAAATTGCGATGATTGAGACAATAAATGATGCTAGGACAGCGGCTCGCTGACCGAATTGAAGCGCAGCCCACATGATCAAAGGAAACGGCAAATATTCGAGGGGATAACGAGAAATAGAATCTTCATATTTCGACTCAAAAACTAGCCAGCTCACTCCGATTAATAATATTAACCATAATCCTCGCTCAATTAAATAATTTTTCTCTGTTTCTGTTTCTATTTTTAAATGATATGTGGTTCCTTGAGGACGAAGAAATATTAGAAGTAAGGGAGTGAAAATTAAAACTCCCATTGTGTCTCCTAACCACCAATTCCATCTAGCCGACCAATATTCACTCCACTCTATTTTGCCAGCTAAATATAGAGAAAACGCGCCAATAGTGCAACTGATTTGAGTAGAAATTAGACCGCCAAACAAGATTAAATTAATTACATCTTTCAAGCGCTCGATAGAGGGACGAAACCGGAACCAGCCCAGGACAGTTACGGCAAAAACCGCTTGCAGAATCGCCCCGGCGTTTCCTCCCCACCAAAGTGCAAATATCTGTTCACTTGGGTTAACCAAATTGAGCAAAAATGTACCCAAAACTATGGCAGGCCAGACTTTACTCCCAAACAATAAAAGTCCGGCTTGGGCAATTCCTGCGGGCGGCCACACCGAGGCAGCAAAGGGATTGACACCTTGAATTGAAATTGCTAGCCTCGCCCCCACGGCGTAAGCGACAGCAACAATAGTTACTTGAACTAAGTACCGCCCAATTCGGGATTGAGGGAATCGAAGAAACTGATTTAGGTTCAGATTCATATCGAGTGTTAAGTTTTAGGGAATTTCACATCAGAAGAAAGAGGGAAGTTCGGCAACGAGCAATGTACGGGATGTAACGGATGTAACAGATGTCAGGAAGAGGGAAGAGGGAAGAAGGAAGAGAAAGAGGGGAGCTAATGTAGGGTTTACACCGCGTACATTGCGAGCCTAAATGTAGGTGCGCGGTCGCGCACCTTACCAATTATAAAGGCTTAGTTGATGGCGGCTTCAATCCACTGTTTTAAAGTAGAATTTACTTCCTCAATGAGAATTTCCTGTGATTTGTGAGTTGCTCTTTCCACAACTTCAACTTTGCCTGATTTCAGCGAACGACCCGGAACAATCCGATAGGGAATGCCGATCAAATCAGCATCTTTGAATTTAACTCCGGCTCGTTCGTCGCGGTCATCTAGTAACGTTTCAATGCCAGATTGGTTGAGTTCTGCATATAGTTTTTCGGCGACTTCTACTTGTTGGGAGTCGGAAATATTGGGGATGCTAATGATGGCGTGATACGGGGCGATCGCCACTGGCCAAATTATCCCGTCTTTGTCGTAGGATTGTTCTACGGCCGATTGAGCTAGCCGCGACACGCCGACGCCGTAGCAGCCCATCACAAAGGGCATTTCTTCGCCTTGTTCGCTGGTGTAGGTGGCGCCCATTGCTTGGGAGTATTTGGTTCCTAATTGGAAGATGTGGCCGACTTCGATGCCTCTGGCACTTTGCAAGGTTTGTTCGGGGTTGTGCACTGCCCGATCGCCCTTTTTGGCTGTTCTGACACCCACAACCGTTGCTGGTAGGGGAAATTCTTTATCCCAATTAGCTCCGACAACGTGGTATCCTGATTCGTTTGAACCGGTGACAAAGTTTGTCAGGTCAACTGCAGTGCGATCGACCAAACGCAAAAACTTAGAGTTTACCTCCTTGCTGCCAGCGATATAATCATCAGCAAGATCGGGAGCCATATAACCGAGAGGTAAAGATTTAGCCGCCCATTTCCGCTGAGCTTCCGCATCGGGAACAGTCAAAAATAAAACAGTTTTAGCTTGATAATTGCCCGCTAACTTCGTCAACTCATTCAGCAACTTTACCTGATTCACATCTTGGTCGCCGCGAATGCTTACCAATACCAAGACTGTGATGCCATTGTCGTAAACAGCTTGGTAAAGCACATTTTTGACAACTTGCGTCGGAGAACATTTCAAAAATTTGCAAAGTTTATCAATTGTTTCAGTTCCCGGCGTTTCCCGCTTTTCAAAAGTTGCAAATGGCGACGGTTCCACATCAGCAGGCATCGATACAGCCTTTTCCACATTAGCTGCATACTGACCATCTTCAGTATAAAGAACTTCATCTTCTCCCGCTTCAGCCAGCACCATAAACTCTTGAGAACCAGAACCGCCAATGGCTCCAGAATCAGCATCTACTGCTCGGAATTGCAAGCCCGATCGGCGCAGCATATTGCTATAAGCTTGAGCCATATCCTGATAAGTTTTTTTCAAACTTTCTTCGTTTGTGTGGAAAGAATAGCCATCTTTCATAATGAATTCGCGACCCCGCATCAACCCAAAACGCGGGCGAATTTCATCGCGGAACTTAGTTTGGATTTGATAAAGATGTAAAGGCAATTGCCGATAGGAACGAATCATATCTTTAGCAATTGTAGTAATTACTTCTTCGTGAGTTGGGCCCAGTCCCAATTCTCGCTGCTGCCTGTCTGTCATGGCAAACATAATACCTTCAGCTTGAGTATAGGTATCCCAGCGGCCGGATTCCCGCCACAAATCCGCCGGTTGCAATTGCGGGAGGAGGCATTCTTGAGCGCCGGTAGCGTCCATTTCTTCGCGCACAATTTGAGATACTTTTTTGAGAACTCGCCACATTAAAGGTAGATAAGCGTAAATGCCGCTACCGATGCGCCGGATGTATCCGGCACGGAGTAATAGTTTGTGGCTAGGAATTTCTGCTTCTGCCGGGTCTTCGCGCAGGGTAACAAAAAGCATTTGAGAGAGTCGCATGGCTGATTTCCTTAAAATACCGGATGATTGTAATCTCAGATTAACTTCTGATATTATCAGAACTAAGCCTGATTTGATTAAATATATGAATAAAGTTTGGCAAAACTACGAAAAAGGTATGGCAGTATTTGATAATTGTCACTCTCCTACTGTGCAATCTCAGTGGCTTGCCTTAAAAGATGAAATAGGAGAATTTGTTCAAGAACCTAATTTAAGCGAAATTTGGGATATTGTTCATGCTGCTGGTCGATTGTTGTACAAACTAATCGGAATTCCATTCAATTTACTGGCCTATCCTACTGTTCGCAAACACAGTCAACGTTTCGAGGAGTACGGATGTATTCGCAGCATTCGCAACTGTGAGGGTAAATGCTGCGGCAAAAATCCGTAGGGTACGCTAGGGCGCACCCGATATCATGTTTGTTGAATTGCCTGCAATTAGATTTAGAAAACATCGATCGCACGCAAACGATAGTGCAGATCGAATGATCGCAATTACTAGCGCATTTTGAACCTAAAAATCAAACGGAATCCTCAACTAGGTAGCGCACTCTACGATATGTAGAGTGCAGCACATCACACTTTACTACTATTGAGAATTGGTGGGGAGCGCCCCCACATCCAACTTAAAACTTTTGGCGGACTCGGCTGCTATCAGTCTCAGAAAGACTGATTTCTGACTTTAGACGGATTTATTTTTTAGCTTCCACAAGCATAATAAGTAGTAAGGATGAGATCACTAGAGAACTGATTTACTACTCATCCCAATTTCACTAATAAGGCCTTCCGTAAGATAAAGCCCAACCAAAACAAACCATCATCTAAAGATTACAAAATCCCCTATAAAAAAGTTGGGGACAATTTTCGCTATGCCGAGTTAGGCATAAAAAGTTAGGAGGTAAATTATGTTTGAAAGCGAATTATTAATGTCGCTGTACAGTCCCAAATTCAATATTGCCCAAATGCCAGTAGAAATAGATGTGCCATTTGACCACCCCGATATCGGAGGGCTGATGTTTTTAAGCCCGCAGTTTTTCGTTGCATTAATCGCCGGAGTCATTATGGCTTTCGGGTTCCAATTCCTGTTAACAAATTTCTCGATCGCTGCCAAAATCTCAAATTGGGACGAGGCTTTACCCGACGATGACGATGATGAATCTGAAAGTTTGGGGACTAAAGTTCGTAAGACTGAAGGTCTAGTCGGGGGTTGGATTTTAGTCACAGTTAACTTGGCTTTATTTTTGGCTTGTTTTCTAGCAGTCAAACTAACTTCAATTGCCAGCGTAGACGGAGCGGCAATTATTGGTGTGGTCATTTGGTCGGCGTACTTTTTAACGCTGGTGTGGCTCGGTTCTAGCGCCGTCGGTTCTATGATCGGTTCCTTGATAAAAACTGCTTTTTCAGGCGTTCAAGGCGTCATGGGTACTGCTGGTGCAGCGATCGGTGGCAAGATGGCCAGCGACCAAATGGTCAACACTGTAGAGGCATCTGTTGCCGCTGTCCGCCGCGAGTTGAGTTCGGCTGTAGACCCGGAGAGCATTCGCGAAACACTGCAAGATTATGTGGGTTCTTTGCAGTTACCGAAACTAGATGTTAAGGAAATTCGCGGTCAATTTGAAAAGTTGCTGGGCGATGCAGATATCAAATCTTTTGCGGGAAGCGACGTGCTGAAGAATGTTAACCGCCAGACTTTTGTCGATTTAGTTAAGAGTCGCACCGACTTTTCTCAAGAGGAAATAAATCAAATTGCTGACCAACTCGAAGGCGTTTGGAAGCAAACTTTCGGCAAGCAGCAAGAGCATAAAGACCCGAATTTAGAGTTGGTTGATTTTCTCAAGTTTGCGGCTCCCGATTTGTTGAAGTCTGAGGAACTCAACGCCAAGCTGTCTCAAATTCTGGAAAGTAGGGAAAACAAATCAAAATCCGGCTCAGGCGGCATGAACCGAGCGATGCAGTTGGGTGTCGAAGCTCTTGTCGGCACTGTTTTGTCGCGGACTGATTTGTCGGATTTGGATGTTGAAAAAATCTCTGGCCAGTTACAACAACTGACAGCACAAGGGACTCAAAAAGCTAAATCTTTTGCTTCTCAGGTGGGCGATAAAGTGCCTGCGCTCCCTTTCAATACAGCTAAGGCTGATGTGGAAAACTACTTGATGAATGCCCAACCGTGGCATCTCAACCGGGAGACAATCAAGCAGGAATTTAGGGATGTGATTTACGACCCGGAAGCTTCTCCTGGGGCTGTCTTGCGCCAGTTAGAGCTATTTAATCCCGATTATTTTGTAGGGATTCTGGGCCGCCGCGAGGGGTTTGCTCCTGAACAGGTGACGGAAATTGCCGAACAGCTTGAAGGTGTCCGACAAGAAGTGTTGGAAATTGTGCAAGCTGCTGCTGGTGAAGAACAGTCTCAAGATTTGCGGAGCCGGATTGAGAATTATTTGCGATCGACCGGCAAGGAGGAATTGAATCCTGAAGGTATCGAGCGGGATTTCCAAGCGCTTTTGGAAGATCGGGATGCTGGTTTTGAGGCTTTGCGCGATCGCCTTTCGCAGTTTAACCGCGATACTTTGGTGCAGTTGCTGGGTCAGCGGGAAGATTTCAGTCCAGAGGAAGCCGATCAGTTAATCGGGCGGCTCGAAAGTTCGCGCGATCGGGTGATTTCTAAAGCTCAAGAATTGCAAGAGCAAGCGCAGTCGAAAGCGCAAGAATTACGGCAAAAGGTAGAAGAATATCTCCGCAATACTAATAAGGAAGAACTCAATCCTGAAGCGATCGAGCGCGAGTTTCAAACGCTGTTAAACGACCCGGAAGCCGGATTCCAAGCGCTGAGAGAACGCTTATCTCAATTCGACCGCGATACGCTGGTGCAGTTGCTGTCACAGCGCCAAGACCTTAGCGAAGAACAGATCAATCAGGCGATCGACCGGATTGAATCTGTGCGCGACAACATTATCCACGCGCCGCAAATAGTTGCAGATAGAGCGAAGCAACAGTACGAGGAAGTTACTGCAAAAATTGGCGAGTACCTACGGAATACAAACCTCGAAGAGCTCGATCCTGAAGGTATCAGTCGGGATTTGAGTAAATTGTTTGAAAATCCGAAAGAGGGTACTTTGGCACTTCGGGAAAGACTTTCTCAGGTCGATCGCGAAACTTTAGTCAAGTTGCTGTCGCAGCGGGAAGATTTGAGCGAAGAACAGATCAATCGGACGATCGATCGCGTGCAAGATTCGATTCGCAGCATCGTGAAATCGCCCCGTCGCTTGGCTTCTCGCGCTCAAAAAACAGTCCGGGATTTCCAAGGAAGTTTGGAAAATTACTTGCGGAATACGGACAAGGAAGAACTCAATCCTGAAAGCATCAAACGGGATTTGCAGTTGCTGTTTAGCGAGCCGGGAATGGGGATGCAAAGTTTGGGCGATCGCCTGAAGCACTTCGATCGATCGACTCTGGTAGCATTGCTGTCGCAGCGGGAAGACATCTCGTTCGATGAAGCTAACAGAATTGCCGACCAAATTGAATCTGTCCGCAACCAAATTGTCGAACAAGTTCAAATGGTTCAGGACAAGTTCCAGTCAACAATTGACGGTATTTTCGGGAAAATTCGGGATTACCTCAATTCGCTGGAGCGACCAGAGCTCAACTATGAGGGAATCAAGCGGGACTTACGCAAAGTGTTTGATGACCCGCAGGCAGGATTTGACGCGATTAAAGAGCGTTTAGGTGAGTTCGATCGCGATACTTTAGTTGCTCTGCTGAGTTCTCGTTCCGATATTTCCGAGACTGACGCTCACCGAATTGTTGACCAAATGGAAGGAGCACGGGACAGCGTTTTATTGCGCTCGGAACGCCTGCAATCTGAAGCCAAAAAACGCATCAAAGAACTCAAGAAAAAGACCAAGCAGCAAGCAGAAGATGCACGTGAAGCGGCAGCAGCCGCAGCTTGGTGGCTGTTCGGTACGGCTCTGACTTCTGTGGTTGTTTCCGCTTTGGCTGGAGCAATAGCAGTCAACGGGATTTCGGGTTTGTTTAGCTAGATTTTCAACGAGTTTGAAATAAAGTTCTCCTGATTCTAGGCTGGCCGTTTGCCAGCCTATTTCCTTTGGAATGATATCAAAGTTTTTTATAATTCAAAGTGAGCGGTACCTTTAGCAGCCCGGTTGACAAGTTCACCCTTGATTAGCTCAACTCGATCGTCCTCACCAAAGAACCCCTGTTCTGTCAAGCGATGATATTCCGGTATGGTGAAGCATTTTGCAGTTGCGATGACTTAACAGCCACCTCAATACAGGTATGTTGCGATTATAGGCGATCGTCGATCGGCTAAACAATGTTAATCATGAGCTCCGCTAACAGCAATATTGTCAAATTTTCCTCATCCTTTGGTTGGAAATTCTCCCACTTTTGGTGAATTTACTCCCCGAACTTATGTCCGAGATCATCTCTGTCTTAAGCAAGATTCTAGCATCACTATTTATTAGGTACTTTAACTTAAGTAGCAAACAAAAGTTTTCTCACAAATAAGAAAGCTGAGCAATACATATTATTTTGGAGGCTTGAATGACCTTTACTACTACCAGTGCTTACGACCAAGGAAAAGCAGATATTAAGAAGTTGAGTGTAGACGACCAATTAGGTTTGCTGTGGTTTGTTTACACCCAAATGGGCAAGTCAATAACGCCAGCGGCTCCCGGTGCTTCCGGTTCCGACATCGCTCAGGGTTTGTTCGAGCAAGTCAAGCCTCTGCCCCACCAAGAACAACTACAAGTAATGCGGGACATTGCCTCAAAAGCCAATACTGAAATCAGCCGGATGTACGGCTCGATGAGTCCTGAAACCAAGCTGGCTTTTTGGTATTTCCTAGCGGTAGGAATGGACGAAGGAACTATTATTCCTGTTCCTCCAGACTATCAACTTCCCGACGCAGGAAAAGCTTTATTAGGAAAGATTGAGGGCATGGATTTCCAGCAGCAAATTGATTTCCTTCGCGGTACAATTTTAGAAATGGGTGCTGAAGCCGCTCCGGGCGCTGGCATTTAAAAATAGGACTTACGAAAAAAAAACCGGTTTCTAGGAGAATATTGGGTGCAGCAACGAGGCATCTAAGAAGAAACCGGGTTTTTAGCCGTTTGATGCGTAAGTCCTCAAAAAGATTAGTAAGCAACTCAAACTAATACGCCGTGCCAGAAACCAAGCTTTTTCAAGAAACCCGGTTTCTGGCTGTTCTGTTTTTTTAGGTTTACGGCGAATACCCGCGCTTTACAGCTAATAACTGAATTCAAGGGATCTGTTTCCCACAACTTGCGGCGCAGCGACTGTTAAACGCATATCTTCGGAGCCAAAAGTTAGCAAGGGCTGGCCTAAGTTTAAACTGGCAAAAGGACTTTCTTCTGCCACTTCTAATTCGCCTTTAATCAAACCGATGCGAGACTGTAATACTCCTTTAAACAACAGCAAATTGCTGCTTTCAGTGCTAAAAACATTTCCGCTAAAAGGCAGCGGTAAAGCTAAAGTTTGCTTGCTGTAATTGAGACTGCACAGTTGACGGTTTCCTTGGCTAACTGTGACGCGGTAGCCTAGCGGTGCTGCCTTTACCGAATCGCTGCCTTCCCAACTAAATGTAGCTAATTCTTTAGGAAGTCCCCAAATTTCCCGCCCGCCGGCTACCGAGTTAGGATTGTCTACGTAAATATGGGAAATCCAAGCGCCCCATTTTCCTGTATAATTGGCGCTCGCGCTAACTACAATTAACTCATTGTACTCCATCACCGAACCCAACCCGTAGGAGGATATATAAATGCCACCTAGGGTTTTCCCCGGCAATAAAGAGACAATTTCTAACTCAGAGGGAACCAAGGGGCGCACTCGTGCCACATCTACCAATTGTAAAGTCTCAACAGCATAACCTTGCAGATTCCAAGGTGCAGATGGATATACCATTTTCAGTGATTGAATTTATGAGATTTTATATTTATTTTAGCTTGACCCTTCAAAAAGCCACAACTTTTGGTATTTCTTCACAAGTTGTTAGTAATTTACTTTATTTAAACAAATTAATATGTGAGGATAAATTTGATGAATAGTTGACGTGGGTTATCTGTTGTATCGGGGCGGGTTTAGTAATATTGTTAGTAGGAATTAGATATTATTCGTAAAACCCGCCCCTACAGATATTATCAGCGTTAATCCGCGTTCATCTGCGGTTAAAAACCTCCAAGTCTACTTACTAGCATAACCCGTACTTACCAAAAACTCCCGCAACTTCCCAAAGAATTGAGTGCGATCGCGCCCTTGATAAACCCTTTCCAACAACTGCCAACCTTCCGCCTCCTGACCCATGACATACTTGTTCGCCATGAAGGCCGCCAACACCCCTTTCACCTCCCCATCTTCACTCAGACGCTTGTTAGATTCCAGCCAAAGCTCAGCAGAATTCGTGTATACTTCCACCGGATACTGTTTGCTAACATCTTGCATTTTACCTTGGCGGTACTCCCAAATTTGCAGCGGGAAGCGAGAATCAGCGTAATTGGTAAAAGCCT
This sequence comes from Microcoleus sp. AT3-A2, assembly GCF_036705685.1. Taxonomy (NCBI): domain Bacteria; kingdom Bacillati; phylum Cyanobacteriota; class Cyanophyceae; order Oscillatoriales; family Microcoleaceae; genus Microcoleus; species Microcoleus sp. AT3-A2. Next base: position 124,595 of record NZ_JAUBVF010000003.1, on the reverse strand, counting down.
CGGAAAATCTGCCGTCCTGACTTTTGAACTCTGGGATATCATTTTTGCCCAAATCGACAATTTCGTAACTCACATTGCCCCAGAAATGCTTGATATGAGTGTATTTGTTAGCTGCCGAGTCGTAGCGGTAAATAAACGAATAATTGCAGCAGCGGACGCCGCTTTTGATTGAGACTAAATCTGCCAGCACTTCCGGTTCCTTGTCGCCGTCTAAATCACGGATTCGCAGCGATAAAAAACGTCCTTCTGATATGTCTTCGCTGGTTTTCTTGTCGGGATTATCTACTAGAGAACGAGTCGGAATTAGCACTGGTTCTTCTAATAAACTTTTACCGTCGCGGATAATTCTGATGCGGAGATTTTTAGCATTTTCTGCTTCTTTTACGAAAGAAACTTCCGCCCGAACTTTCCCCGCTTCCGAGGTTTCTGTTGTTCTCGGCGGGCCGATATTCGCCGGAACTTGTGCAATATATTGCCCAGGAATTAAGGCAGTTTGACCGGGTTTGGCGATCGCCTGACAGAAAAAACTTGCGACTTCGGCGCGAGTAGCATTCCGAGTAGGTTCTAGCTGTTTAACAGCCGGATAATTCACCACAAGTTGTTTTTCTGTGGCAGCGGCGATCGCACTTCTGGCCAGTTCGGGAATGTCCGGCGCATCTTCAAAAGTCGCATCCAAAATCTCAGCCGCCGAGCCCGTAGGTGTATATTTCAAGCCGCTGGTTAAAGCTACCAAAACCTGCCAGCGGGTAACATTCAAAGTCGGGTTAAAAATACTGCCGCTGTAACCGGACATAAAACCCGTCTGATAAGCTTCTCGAATTGCTTTAAAACCCCAGTAATTTGTAGGAATATCTGCAAATTCGATCGGAGCTCGAACGGTTTTGGCATCGGGAAAAGCCATGCGAACCATCGCCGCAAACTCAGCACGGCTGACGGGGCGATTCGGGCGAAAAGTGCCGTCTTCGTAGTAGCCACTAATGATTTTTTTCTGTGCTAACTCCTCTATGCAAGCTTGCGCCCAATGGTCGTTAACATCCTTAAATTTGGCTTGAGCAAATGCCGGGGGTACATTCATACCCGGAAACACTAAATTTCCGATGATTATCCCCAGGGCTACCAGTAAACCGATGATAGCTTGCCATCTGTGCGATCGAATCATAGAACAGACTCCTCTACTTACAAATTGGCGATCGAAACCGAAGCAAATTTTATGGAATACCAGGTATTTTAACCTGTTTCTCTTAACATACTCATGACTTGCGCCTTCACAGCCGCGCAGTGATTCCGAGGATTGCAAAGCAATTTCAAACCTTGGCGATTACTGCGCTTGGGATTGCAGTGACACAATCAGGCAGAAACTTGTTCCCACAGTCGATCGACTGTCACGAATTTGTAACCTTTATACAAAAGCAATGGAATTATTTTATCCGCAGAAGCTGCCACATCTTCACCGCCGCAATAGCCGTCGTGCAGTACAATAATTGATCCGTTTTCTGTTTGCTGCACGATGCGACTAATAACTTTCCTCACCCCCGGCCGCACCCAATCTTCCGGGACAACACTCCACATAACAGGGCGGTATTCCCACTGTTGCAATAACTCTAATGTTCGTGGCGTAAAAATACCGTTGGGCGGGCGCACGTCCAGGATTAATTTTGGGTCTAAATCGCAAGCTTTGGCAATTGCTTTCTGCGTGTCTTCTAAACTTTGTTTGAGTTCGTGGGTTTTGAGTTTGGGAAACGATATATGCTGATAGCCGTGGAGACCGATCCAGTGTCCGCGATCGTACACTTCCTTAGCCGTTTCTGGATGCCTGTCAACGCAAAAACCTAGCCAGAAAAAACTAGCTTTGATGTCGTATTTATCTAAAATTTTTAACAGTTGAGGTGTGTGCTGACGGTGCGGCCCGTCGTCAAATGTGAGGGCAATTTCTCGGCTGTTGATATCTCCCGTCCACAAACATCTGGGAAAAGCAGATTTGAGAATGGGATGAACGACAGGAAACAGGGGTGCTAGTGGCATTGATTAACCTTGATAAATGCGATCTGGTAGAAATGAAGCTGCGTTACAATAGGATAAAGTTAACTCAATCGAGGTAAATATGACAACTGCCGTTGATATAGGAACGCTAATTGTCCGCACGCCCGGAACTTGCGGCGGCCTCCCCCGCATCGCAGGTACAAGAATGTCCGTTCGCAGCATAGCAATTGACTACAAAGCAGGAATGACTCCTGAAAAAATTGCTGAAGAATTTCCGCATTTGACGTTAGCACAAATTTATGCAGGCTTGGCCTATTATCACGCTAATAAAGATGAAGTTGAGGCGGAGATAGCAGCGTACTACGAAGAGTGCAAGTATTGGGAAGCTGAATACATGGCAGGTAAGTTATCGTGAGTCAAATTCGTCTCTATATTGATGAAGATTCTGGTAACCTTTCGTTGGTAGAATCTTTGCGTAATTCGGCTGTAGAGGTGATGACTACCTCAGAGGCGAACAAACTTAGCTCTTCAGATGAGGAGCAGCTAATCTGGGCAACTGAGCAAGGGCGCGTCATTTACAGTTCTAATATGGGAGATTTCTGCCGTTTGCACAGAACTTTTGCTGAACAAAAAATAACTCATTCAGGAATTATTGTTGTACCTAGACAAAGTTACTCAGTAGGCGCTCAGTGGCGGGGAATATTGAATTTGATGGCGGCTAAGTCAGCAGAGGAAATGATAAATCAACTCGAATATTTGGGTGCTTATATCAGAGCTGAATAACCGTCGGCAAGAGATGAGCGATCGCAACTTTAAAAAATCGTTAACTCTTTTGATAGAGCCTCAAACTATCTCCGATAAATCGACCTCTATCTCGCGGTCGATGCGATCGCCCTACAGCGTCCTCCTATACTGAAAACCAGCATAACTAATCGAGAAACGATGAAGGAGGAAAAATGACCGAGGAATATTTAGCCGAACGAACAGTTTCAGCCGTATTTAAGGAAGAAGAACAATTAGACAGTGTAATTCGGCGCTTGCTCGATCGCGGAGTTTCCCGCGATCACATCTCAGTAATGGGGAAAAACTTTCAGTCTAAAACTAAAATTGCCGGCTTTCTGACAAAAAAAGATGTGATTTTAGGTGGTCTGCGAAGCGGGGCGATTTTTGGTTCATTATTCGGTTCTTTTTTGGGTTTGCTAACTGGCGTCGGCGTCCTGTTTATTCCCTTTGTCGGTGCAGTAGTCTCGGCGGGCCCGCTGGGTGCTGTACTGTTGGGTGCAGCTAGCGGCGCGATCGCAGGTTCGGCCGGTGCGGGTCTAGTTTCCGCTTTAGTCACTTTGGGAATGCCGGAAGAGAAAGCAACTATCTATCAAACCCGCGTTGAAGCAGGCGAATTTCTCGTGATGGCAGAAGTTGCCGCCGATAGAGCGGGCGAATTTCAACTCTTGCTAGAAAGTGCCGGCGGCGAAGAGATAGCTATTAGTGAAATGACGCTGCCGCGCGCCGTCAAAGGTCGCTGCAATAGTCCGGCAGATTTATCTCCAGAAGTGCGATCGCACCTGTCGGAAGCAGCTCAAAAAACCTTTATGGAATCCTACAACGCCGCATTTGACGAAAGCAACGACTCGATACAAGCGGAACACACTGCTTGGGACACCATTCACCAGCAATACGAAGAAGATGAAAACGGCGTTTGGACTAAGCCTTTAGCGAAAGTCTAGCCTTCCAATCGCAGTAAACTAAAAAAAAATAAAATCCCGCCTCTAGAACTGCGGTTCTAGAGGCTTTGACGATTTTAGAGTTTAGAGTTTAGATTTTAGATTTTAGATTTAAAAATGCTGCAAAACTTAATTCGTAAAGACTTGGAAATTACCGAAAGTCTCTTTAGTTTTTGAAAGTGATATAGCAATCCTAAATCATTTGTGAATTTCTTACTCTCTCCCCTTGGTAAGAAGAGGGTTGGGGTGGGATAAAAAATTTACGACTCATTTAGGATTCCTATATTGCACTAGGTTGCGTTGTCAAGTACAATCTATAAGCTTACAATATAAAGTTGAGTTAAGCAAATGCAAAAATACGTTTGTACAGTTTGCAATTACGTCTACGATCCAGAAGTAGGCGACCCCGACGGAGGCATAGATCCCGGTACTGCCTTTGAAGATATCCCCGACGATTGGGTTTGTCCCACTTGCGGGGCAGCAAAATCCGATTTTGAACCAGAATAAGCGAGAAAAAATTTGTCCGATCGAATGCTCAAAATTACAGTCATTGGCGGCGGTGCTGCTGGTTTTTTTAGTGCAATTACCTGTGCCAAAACCTACCCGCAGGCCCGCGTCACTTTACTAGAAGCTGGCCGCCAACTCCTGGCCAAAGTTCGCATCTCTGGTGGCGGGCGCTGCAATGTGACTCACGCTTGTTTTGACCCCGGTGTTTTAGTGCAGAGTTACCCCAGAGGAGGGAAAGCTCTGCGCGGTGCTTTTACTCGGTTTCAACCACGCGATACTGTAGAATGGTTCGCCGGTCACGGTGTGAAGTTGAAAACAGAAGAAGACGGGCGAATGTTTCCGATTACAGACGATTCGGCGACAATTGTTAACTGTTTGATTCGGGCTGCTGAGGATGCAGGCGTAAAAATTCGCACTGGTGATGCAGTCGTTTCAGTAAAGAAATTAACGGCCAATACCGCAGAGGTCGAACAGGGGGACACCGCCCCTAGGTTTGAAATTGAGTTGAAGTCGGGGGAGAGTTTTAAGTGCGATCGCATTCTTCTCGCTACAGGCAGCAATCCGTCGGGTTATAAGTGGGCAAAAGAGTTAGGTAATACTGTAGAACTGCCCGTTCCTTCTCTATTTACTTTTAATATTTCTGACAGCAGAATCAAAGATTTAGCCGGAATTTCTGTTCCTAATGCTAAGGTGAAATTGCCGGGAGCTAAATTAGAACAAAGCGGGCCTTTGCTAATTACTCACTGGGGTTTAAGCGGGCCTGCTGTGCTCAAACTTTCGGCTTGGGGAGCGAGATTTTTGCACGATCGCCATTATAAAACCTCTGTGCTGATTAATTGGCTTCCCCAGTACAATGCGGAAGTTTTGCGGCAGCAACTGCTAGCAGTTAAGTCGCAGTTGTCCCATCGATTGATTGTTTCTAGCTGTCCGTTTCCGGTGCCGCGCCGCCTCTGGGAACGTTTGACAAGTTCGATCGGCATTGATGAGCAAAAACGCTGGGCCGACTTATCTAACAAAATCCTCGATCGCCTCCTGCAAGAACTCGTTCAAGGCGAATATCAGATTGCAGGAAAAGGCGCATTTAAAGAAGAGTTCGTCACCTGTGGCGGTGTCAACCTTAAAGAAGTTGATTTTAAGACAATGGAAAGCCGCCGCTGTCCCGGACTTTTCTTTGCGGGCGAAATCTTGGATATCGACGGCGTGACGGGCGGTTTCAACTTCCAAAGTGCCTGGACTACGGCGTGGTTGGCCGGGAACGCGATCGGCAAATGATACGATTTTAGATTTTAGATTGGGGAATATTTGTTCTGTAAAGGTTTGGGAGTTGCGATCGGGCGATCGGCTTGCCAATATTAAGTTTTGTGTTATTTTTGAATTAAGGCGCACCAAATGTGTGTCCACTTCAGCTTGTAGACACAATTCGCAGTTTTGCGTCCTTCAACATCGGGTGAGATACATGAAAAACTTGAATCTAAAAACCCTAAAGTTCGATCGCAACCTTGACAGCCATCTTGACTCACCTTTCATCGAAAAAAATGGCTTGCTGGAACTCAGCCCCAAATTTATCACTCCCGAATTTTTAACAACCTGGACGTTTGAAACACACCTGTACGACGAACAAGTTGCGATAGACCACTTTGTCATCACATTTCCTAGCCGCACCGAACTCGAAAAATACGCCGAATCTTTCCGCCATTGCGGTGCCAAAACAGTCGAAGGCCCAGACTTATTCCCGATCAACTTTTGTGCGGAAAACATTAATGTTCCCTCCGATTTGTGGCTGCATTTAATGACCTTATTAATGCCAGCGGGCGGCTTAGTAGTATTAGATGCGCCCCACGCAGCCGGCGACCAAAAAAACCGCTTTCAGCAAGAAAGAGGATTAGAAGCAGTTCACCACGTTGCGCTTCGAGTCGAAAACGTGCAGAATGCTGCTAAAATATGGCAAAATAAAAACTTTAAACCGCTATCAGAGCGTCCTCTAGACTACGGCTCATTAACCCAGTGGTTTCTGCAAAACCCCGCCGGACAAATTCTCGAATTAATAGAACGTCGCCCCGGTAACAACGCCACCTTTGACTGCAAAAACATCGCAGGTTTGCGCCTTAGTGAAGATAAATTCAGTAGTCAGTAGTCAGTAGTCAGTAGTTAACGGTTAACAGTCAACAGTCAACGGTTAACAGTCAACAATGCCCAATGCCCAATGCCCAATTCCCAATTCCCAAATCTATGGTTGCAATAAAAATCCCCAAAGTCACTTTTCAACCCCCAACGTTCAACTCTATTGAAGAAGAACGCCACCACCGCAAACAGCGTTTAGCCGCCGCATTCCGATTATTTGCCCGCTTCGGATTCAGCGAAGGAGTGGCCGGACATATCACCGTCCGCGACCCCGAACACCTAGACCATTTTTGGGTCAATTCTTTTGGAATGCACTTTAGTTTAATTCGAGTCAGCGACCTAATTTTAGTCAACCACAAAGGCGAAGTTGTTGAAGGAAATAAACCCGTAAACGAAGCAGCATTTGCCATTCATTCCCAAGTACACAGCGCCCGCCCCGACGTAATCGCAGCAGCCCACGCTCATTCTCCCTACGGCAAAAGTTGGTCGAGTTTGGGTCGCCTGCTTGACCCGCTGACGCAAGATGCTTGTTCTTTTTATGAAGACCAAGCTTTATTTGACGATTATACCGGAGTTGTTTTGGAAATCGAAGAAGCTAAACGCATCGCCAAAACTTTAGGTGAGAAAAAAGCTATTATCTTACAAAATCACGGACTGTTAACAGTAGGTCAAACAGTAGATGAAGCAGCTTGGTGGTTTATTGCAATGGAACGTTCTTGTCAAGCGCAGTTAATGGCCGAAGCTGCGGGAAAACCAATTCTCATCAAGCCAGAATGTGCGCGTTTAACACAGCAGCAAGTAGGGTCTCACCGCATGGGATGGTTTAGCTTTCAACCGCTTTATGACATGATAGTGCGCCGGGAACCCGACTTATTAGATTAGAAACTCGGCGGTTGAAACCGCTACTAAACAAACTCTCGTCTGCCGGCGCCGACTAAATAATAAAGGGGGTATTAAAGCCTGATTTAGTATCAGGAGTACAAAAGTTATAAATTCATGCTGAAGCCGATTCCAACCAAGCTATCAAATCCTCTTGACGGGTAAAATCTAACAAGATTTCTCCTAAATCCTCCAATAGTTGGGGAGATAGCTGCTGGATGCGAGTTTGAATTTCTGGTGGTATTTCACCAGTGCGCCGCGCGAGTAGACGCAGGATTAATGCTGTTTCCCCCTCAATTATGCCTTCTTTGCGACTTTTAATAATAGCACCGCGCTGGTCTTCAAAAAACATTTCCCGCTTTTCCAATTCCTCTAATTCCTTAAGGGTTAAATTAGTTCTGCTGGCGATGGAAAAAGCTGTTTGAATTTCGGGAATTGATGCAAATTTTTCCGGAATTTCATCGAATAGGGGAGCATTTTTGATAAAATAAACCCAGCTTTGAATTATGTTTTCGACTTGTTCTAGTTCTTTGTTAAACTTGGGCAGTTCGACAAATACTAATTCAATTTCTCTGTTATAATACTCGAAGTTTTCTTCGAGTTCTTTAAATACAAAATGGGTGAGAAACTTTTCGGTATTTTCAAACAGAATAAAATCTGTAATTCTTAAAGCAATCAGAGGATTTAATTTAGAGTATCCTTCCCTGGGTCTGAGTTGAGTTGCGTAGGTTTTGGCGGCATTGTACACTACCCGTTTAGTAAAAGCTTCTACATTTATTACCTGCATTTCGATAATCACAGTTTTGTTGCCTGTAATTTTGGCTTTAACATCCAGGTAAGTGTCTTTTAATCCAGTAACGCTTGGCGCGGCGTAAGGGTCAATAATTTCTAAGTCTTCAATGGTTGGCTGTGCGTCGTAGAGCATTGCATTGAGGAAGCTAATCAAAATTTCCTTGCTCTGGGGCGAACCAAAGATTTTTTTGAAACCAAAATCTGTTTTAGCACTGATGAAAGGCATAATTAATAGTGGGTAATTGGTAATGGGGGCGTTTAAATCATAAAAGTCCTTCCATTTCTAAATCTTCAATAATCTGCAATCCGCGCGGGTCGCCAACTCGCAAAAGTGAAGATTTAGCATCTTCCCGCACGCCCATATCTTCATCTTCTTCTAAAGCTTCAATCAAACCGTCGATCGCCCCAGCGTACACTATATTATTCGGCAATTCGCGGGCCAGTTGCCCGATCGCCCAAGCGCAGTTGCTCCGCACAGCAGATACAGCATCTCCCCGCAGCGCTTCAATCAACGGTGGAATCGCCGCAATCACCACAGAGTAACCAACTTTGGCCATTTGACCCAGAGAACTCGCCGCCCACAAACGCACCGCCGAAATATCAGTTTTCAGAGCATCAATTAAAGATGGCAAAGCGCGGTGGTCGTTGCAATTTCCCAGGGCCCAAACTACCCCTTTGCGAACGTAACCGTTCCAGTCGCGGTTGAGCTGAAGAATCAGCGGTTCCACAGCATCTGGGCTCGGATTTCGCCCCAACGCATAAGCCGCGCTCACCCGCACCAAGGGGCAACCGTCTCTCAATAAATTAATTAAATGCGAAATTGCTCGATCGTCCTGCAGTTCGCAAAAAGCCCGCGCCGCAATCATCCGGTGCTGAGGTTCCGGGGATTCCAGCAAAGGCAGCATTTCCTCGGGATCTGGCAGCGGGGGTTCGGAGTCATAAATTTGATCCAAAGGGCTTTCCAGTTCCGTGTCAGTATCAAGGGCGTTGGAGTAGTCGTTATTGTTCATAAAAAAACTTTACCGCACAGAGGATGCTCCTAAGCAACTCAGTCAGCAGTCAGCACTCAGCAGTCAATAATTGTAGGGTGCACGCGCAGTACCTTACTACTGAAATATTGCACCATTGTCAGCAACAGGCAAGATGCCTGTTCCACAAGAAAATTTGTCTGTTGTGGAACAGGCATCTTGCCTGTTCATAAAAGGCTAATTGAGAATGGTGCAACATATGACTTACTACAAACAAATTCCTCTGCTGTCACCTAAGTTTGTAGTGAGGACTGAAGTCCTCCTAATTTGGATGAATCAGGACTAAAATCCTTACTACAAACGAATATCTCTGCTGTTACTTAAGTTTGTAGTGAGGACAGAAGTCCTCATAATTGGGATGAATCAGGACTTTAGCCCTGATTCCAAACCAGTAGAATTTATATTTCAAAGGGATTTGAGCATCGAGAGGGAATGAGTTTGATAGCCTAATTTTTGATAGAGATTCACCGCAGGCTGATTGCTCAGAAATACTTGCAAACCAATTTGCCGATCGCCTCTTTCCCGCGCCCAATTTTCAGCATGAATAACTAAAGCTGCACCGACTCCTAGACGGCGATGTTCCGGTGCTACGTACAGCAAAAAAATGTGAGCGTAGCGTTCTCCGGTGGTTTGGTCGATCGCATTTCCCAACCACAAACATCCGACAACCGATTGGAGATTTTGCGCCTGAGATTGGGGGTTGAGATACTGCGAGGGAAGCACGGGCAAAATTTCTGCCTCTTCTTGGCTGTTTTTCTGGCACTCTACCCACCAAACCGGCGTCTGGTTAGAAAAATACTGCTCGACAGTTTGAGCCAAATGTCCCAATTCCCCATCCGGGTAAAGCTCTCGGTATGTCCGGTGCATAAACTTTACCAGTTTTGCTCGATCGAGTCCCGATCCTGATCGCAGCCAGTAACCCGGTATCAGTTGAGCAGACATCAGATCACCGGACACCGAAAGCGGAATAATTTAGCCCCAAGAAAATTGGATTCACTACTGCCGCTTGCTTTTGGGGGATCGCTTCCTCAATCGGTGCCGGGGCAGCCATGTCAGCCGGCAAAAAGATGCGAGCGCTGACTGCTACTAGAGCCAGGAAAAATACTAATATCGCTATTAATGGAGCAATGTATTGACGAATGATTGCCATAACCGCAAAAACTTGATTATTGAGTTGATATTATCAAGTGTACCATAGAAATCTTGTCAGCTATAATGGTTGATTGGACACTTAGCTCAAGCCTGAGCGATCGCAAATACCAACAAACACAATATATAATATTATGGCTGCCTCGCCTGCTGTTTATGAAGCTCTGGCTAAATCAATTGTTTTTTTGAATCAAAAGCCGAGCGAGCAAAATGAAGTTTCGAGTTTCCTGGATACTAATGGCTACTATATCGATCGCATATTCGACGACCCAGAAACAAACTTTTATGCGATCGGGTTCGGTTCATCCAATCCCGAAAACCCGCCCGCCCTCGTATTTAAAGGTACAGACTTCATCGACGGCGACGCTATCTTTTCCGACTCGCGGGACATTGGTTTACCTGAATTTGAAAAAAACAAAGATAATATCCAAAATTGGCTCACAGAAATCGGTCAAAATACTGGTAAAAACCCCAACAAATTATTGCCCGATGTCATCGGACACAGTTGGGGCGGAGCAGTCGCTCAAATTGTAGCAACCGAATACACAATTCTGACCGGCGATATCTTTACTTTCAACTCTCCGGGAGTATCAGCGAGTACATTCAACACTTTTCGGAGAAATCTCAGCAGGGCAGGCAACAAAAATGTCACTCACTACATTGTCAGCGGAGATGTAGTCAGCTTGTTTGGGGAAACATTTATTCCGGGGAAAGTATTTATCCAAAGTTTTACAGACCCGAGTATTAATCCCTTAACTGTTTTGGCAAAACATCGAACTGAAAATTTGTTAACTACTCCGCCCGTGGGTTTTTTGCAGAGGCAAATTTCCGTAGAACAATTAAACAGTCCCGAATTTACTTATAACAACGATTCAGATTTTAACGAGTTTATCGGTGCGATGAATTTTGCCCTGCCCAATGTGTCAGTAGCGATCAGAAGCAGAGGCGGTGCAGAGAGTGTGAGAACAGCATCAGAATTTTCTTTTGTGCAGTTGATCAGAGAAATGCAATACGGTTTAGCTCCCTTACAACCGAATTATTTATCAGGCGACGCTCGCAACAATATTGCTACGGGGGGCCCTGGAGAGGATACAGTTATCGGCAACGGCGGTAACGATACTCTCAGAGGCAATCGAGGTAATGACAGCATCATCGGTGGTGATGGCGACGATTTCTTGTACGGCGGCAGAGATAACGATTATTTCGAGGGTGGCGACGGAAATGATTTGATTTCCGGTGAGTTTGGCAACGATTTTTTAATTGGTGGCGCGGGGCGCGATCGCTTTGTATTGGAATCAGGTGGCGGAGCCGATGTGATTTTAGATTTTCAAGATGGTGAAGATTTAATTACACTGTCGCGGGGTCTAACTTTTCCTCAAGTTACAGTAACCCAAGGTGTTGACGGAGCTTTAATTAGTATCCCGATTACTGGGGAAATTCTTGCAACTCTCAGAGGCGTAGTTGCCAGCGATATTACTCGGGTAGATTTTGTATAGCTTTAGGGCGAAAAAAATTGGTATTTTTGGTGGCGCGAAACAGGCATTGGTTTTGTAGCGAGATGGTTTTTTTGTATAAAAAAACTTCTCCTCAATTTTTCCTTAAAAAGCCACTAAAAATGACCAATTAATATGGTCAATAAACTAAGTTTATAGTAAACTGAGTTAAGTAGCTTAAAAACTAATTCCCCATCAAACGACAGGAAATAAAAAAATATGCCTTCCTCCCCCGCCGCTTACGAAACTATAGCCAAGCAAATTGTTTACATAGATAACAACCCCCAGTCTCAAACTTTAGTTCAAACGGGTTTGAGCGCTGCGGGCTACCAAATCGATCGCACTTTTGACGATCCCGGAACTGGATTTCACGCGATCGGCTTAATTTCCACCACTCCAGACAAACCGCCCGTTTTAGTATTTCGTGGCACCGACTCGCCCGTAGACGATATTGCCAACGCAGACCCGCGCGGCACCGGTTTCAACCAATTTGAATCCAACAAACAAGCATTAGGAAATTGGTTGACAGAAATCAGTCAAGATACAGCCAAAAACCCCAGCCGCTTGTCACCAGACCTTCTCGGACACAGCTTGGGGGGCGCCATAACCCAACTAGCCGCCACCGAATTTACATCTACTATCGGAGATGTTGTCACCTTCAATTCTCCCGGAGTTGCTCAGAGTACAGTCAATACATTCAAGCAGAAAGTCGGTCCAGGAAAAAATGTAACTCACTACATAGTTGAGGGCGATTTTGTTAGTTTGGGAGGAGAAGCTTTTCTCCCCGGAAAAGTAGTTCTTCAAACATTTACTAACCCGCTTATCAACCCGCTACTTGTCTTGGAAAAGCACACCCAAGGCGGTTTGTTAAGTTCTCCTCCTCCCGGCTTGACTCAGACCGAAATCTCTGTAGACCAGTTGAACCGCCCTGATTTCACTTTCACAGATTCAGATTATTTAGAACTGTTAGCTGGCTTAGACTTTGCACTGCCTGCCTTGGGAACATCGCTGGAATCGCGCAGCAGTTTAGAGCAATTAAGAACTGCTCCGGGAAGCTCCTTTTTAGCAAACGTTGTGGCAATGCAAACTGCTCTTGCTCCATCCCAAATTAATAATTTAGTAGGCGACGATGGCAACAATACAGCATCAGGTTTTGCAGAGGACGATATTATCACTGGCAATGGGGGAAGTGACACTCTCAGCGGCAACAAAGGCAACGATATTATCAGCGGTGGAAGCGGCAACGACTTGCTATTAGGCGGCAAAGGGGATGACAATTTGAGCGGTGGAGAAGGAGACGATACACTCATTGGCGCAATGGGTGCGGATCTCTTAATTGGTGGCGCTGGACGCGACGTATTGGTGTTAGGAGCAGGTGCCGGTACAGATACACTTGTAGACTTTCAAAAGGGTCAAGATTTAATCGGTTTGAGCGGAGGTTTGACCTTCAACCAAGTGAGAGTTACTGCAGGCGATTTTATAACGACGATTGAACTGGCCCGTAATGGCGAAGTTCTTGCCAGTATTCCGGGCATTCCAAGTAGTCCGCTAACAGCTAGTGATTTTATTGCGATTTAGTTCGCGGCTGGCAATACAGATATTCGGTAGGGACACAACAATGTTGTGTCCTTATTTTATCTTATGAACGCAAGCACACAGAATTTATACTCATTCCCTGATTAAAAACATAAATATTCCTGCAGGGGCGGGTTCACCGCAATCTCGAAAAAGTAGTGGAGACACTGGTAAACCCGCCCCACCCGGCTCTGATAATTATAGCGATGGGACTTGATATTAATCGAAATCGTCCAGTCCAGGCCTGGGCATGGATGCCAATTTTTTCTCATCGTCTAGGGGCAGAAAGAAAATCGTCAGCATACCGGGAATCACAGCCAGCGCGCTCATCAAAAAATAATTTTGATAGCCGAGACTCGCCTGCAAGTAGCCGCTAAAAACACCCGGAATCAGCACTCCTGCGGCCATAAAAGCCGTTGTAATTGCATAGTGAGATGCTTCGTATTCAGGGCGGACAGTCCGCATCAAGAACACTGTATAGGCAGCTACGCCAAGTCCGTAAGTAAATTGCTCGATCGAATTTACAGCATAAGCCCATTCAATCCCCGGTTGATTGATTGCCAACAGCCAATACAGCACGTTAGTCGAATTTTGCAGAATTGCCGTCGGCCACATCCATTTTTTCAATCCTTGTTTGGCAATCAAATAGCCGCCCAGCAACCCTCCAATTAACAGAAACATTACCCCTAAAGTACCGGATAATAAGCCCATATCCGACGTAGAAACTGCTAATCCTCCTTTCTCAACTTTATCCATCAAAAATGGCGGAGCCATTTTAAACGTCAAGGCATCGCCCAAGCGAAAAATCAAGACGTAAGCCACAATCCAACCTATTTTATCTTGCTGAAAATAGGTTTTGAATGCTTCGATAAAGCTGGTTGTTCGTTGGGGGGTGTCGGATTCCAGATCGTAATTGCGAGGATAGGGAAGATACCACCGCTGAAAGAGATATATCAGCACAAACATAATCGCACAAATGCCAAAGGCTGTCGCCCATCCGTAGTTAAGCGCAGACACGCTAAAATCCGAACCTAAAAATGACAGTGGAATGTTTTGATATATTTTGGTGTCGCCTGTATTTCCGGTGACTAAATGCTGTTCTGCCAGTTTCCCCGCTAAGAATACCAATAAACCGCTACCGGCAATGACAGCACCTCTATAAGCCGTGTTGCGAACCCCGACAAATAGTGCTTGTTGGTCTTTATTTAGAGTGTTTAAATAAAATCCGTCAATGGCGATGTCGTGAGTAGCTGACACAAATGCGATCGCCGTAAAGATAACAAGCGATATAATAATCGGTGCCGGCGTTAATACGCCAAAAGCCAGGAAAGCAAACAGAAAAGCACAAATGATTTCGGTTGTTAAAATCCATTTGCGTTTCGTGGAATACAAATCAACAACGGGCCCCCACAAACCTTTTAAAACCCAAGGAAAAGACAAAAGACTTGTCAATCCGATCAATTCGTTGCTGGTTCCCATACCTTTCAAAAAAATCACCGACATTAAATTAACGACGGTGTAAGGGAGACCTTGAGCGAAGTATAATACTGATACCCACAATCCAGCGTTATGCTTTTTTTCCATTGCAGAGATATTTTACCTAGTTACTTATTTGATTTACTGAGTGCGATCGACAATTCCGGTCAATTCAACCCCTGGCCTCACAGTATATGCCATTCCGATGCCAGCGGCAGCCATATAAATAGTGCATTTTAGCATCATTCATACTCAAAACTATTTTTATTTTTTGAATTAGCCTGCAATAATTTTTCTCCGTTAAAATGAACGAGGTAAGCGCGAACATTCTTTTCCCAGTCAGAAGTGTCATAAGTTCGCAGCAATTCCAAAGCTGTTTCTTCTATCTGATATACAGTTTTTGGACTATTCACCGGACGTTCGGGACTGTCAGGATTAACAACAATTAAACCTGCATCTAGAAACTGATGCACCGTCTGGCGACGCACAGTTTCCCGCGTATTTGGTGCATATTTTTTACCGTACTCCTGATCCATAAATTCCATAATTGGTGTGATTCCCCGAAGTGGAGATTTTGCCAATTCCCAAGCATCCTTTGGCTTGAGGTCAAGCAAAGCCAGAAGGGTTAAGGCGGAACGTTCGTTAAGCTGACCTTTTGGAAAACCCAGCGCTGCAAGTATTTCTAGAGATTCATCAATACGGTTCTTGATTGTGATGGGGCTATTTTCTAACGGATTTGTCGCGTTAAGCAGTTGTCTCTCGACAAGTTTATCAATCTCCCGCTGTGTAGGAAATATTTCTGTTATTTGAGCGCCAAGTAAAAGTAATTGCTCTAGATTAGGATACTTCAAATTCCGTAAATCCGTAGCATTAACTTGAGTGTGTCCGTTGAACAGTCGGAAAAACGCATCTACCAAACTCGAATTTAAATAAACGGCCAATCCCCGCGCCAGGGTGAGGTCTAATCCGCGTCCCTGTTGGTGAAAGTAATTCAAATGGTTCTCAAAACCCACGCTAGAACTATTAATTTTATTGGCATCCCAGACAACTGCAACAATTCGCTTTTTCTCTTCCTTTGAGGAGAAGCGCTTGCTCAAAACATAATGTTCGTTAGGTACGAGGAGTGCAGCAGTTTTTTCCGTGACAGCTAAAGCTTGATGCTTTCTCGTTGCTGTGGGATATTCAACACCGCCAGCCGAGAAATGTGCGGGATAAATCAGCGGAACTGTACCGTTCTCAGGTTTTAGCCGCAAGTCAGAGCGAACACGAAAATCTACAACTTTTCCGGTGGAAACTGTTAAGCCTAATCCCTCTAGGGTGCAAGTAAATTGAGCCATTTGCTCGACTACTTTCTGGCTGACAGAATCCGGTAGAATCCGAATAAATTGCTCGGAATCTTGGGGATTAATTAAGGCGGTATAGGGCAGTTGGTGAGACAAAACCAGGTCGTCGCCCGCGCTGCTGCTTGAGGTAATTAGTACAGTCTCTGGCTGTTCTATTTGTTTGGTGGCGCGCACAATAATAGTTTCTTGCAGCACCGCATCATCGCGAAATGCCAACTGTCGGGATTCAAAGATATGTACTTGGCGTAAAGCCATCATTTGAAGGAATACTTTGCGGAAATCTCGAAAGTATAAACCGTTGCAAAAGCTGCGGGGAGTAATCGATACTAATTCACCGTTTGGTTTGAGCAGGTGAGCGGCAGCAACTGTGAAGCCAGCGTAGAGATTGCTGGTTTCTAGTCCTATAGAACGCAGCAAGGTTCGGGCTTGGGATTTAGCGTCTATCTTGGCATAGGGAGGATTGATAATTGCATGGGTAAATTCCCGTTTTACTGGTTGTGTAAATAGATTGGGCTGCAATATATCGGCGCTATCTTGAATAAAATCTATTTCGCGAATCTCACAGGTAAAAGATATCCCAAAACGCTGACATTCTATACTGCACAATTCTAAAGTTTGCTTGAGGTATTCAATCAAAATAAGGTCAATTTCATAAGCTGTAATGTGCAGGCTGTGCGGTTTGTTTGGGCGCTGGCAAAGCTCGCAAACAACGGCTGCTAACAGGGAACCAATACCAGCCCCGGCATCTAAAAGCGATATATCGGGACAGTTAAATTCAAACATTCCTGCCATCAAACTTGCGACTGAGGAAGGTGTTAAAAATTGTCCCTTTTCTCCTCTCTGGCTTTGCTGCAACTTTCGGGTTGCTTCTTGGCGCCAGCCATCTACTCGATCGAGTAAATTGCTTGCTGTTGAGTAGCTGTTACCCGGAAGGGCTAGGGTTTGAAAGTGCGGTACTATCATTTGTTCAAAAAGTGCGTTAGCGAAGCCCTCGAAGAGGATCGCCAGTTCAGTGTATTTTCGCCTAAAATTGCACCGATGTGCGAAAATGTCAAGCGCACTATAAAATATATAACTTATCCAAAAGTATATTGACTGTTCATATAGCTAGAGCGGGAGGTAGTTAACGATGGCACAAACTGAAACCAAGCGTTATGATTTTACTTAAGTATCTAGGTCTAAGTTATGACAACTATCAACTGGAATGAAGTTTTAGATAGTATTTCAGAGAATGCAGAAGAGCCAGAAGTCGAAGATCGATTTGTCAAACGCCTTCTAAATGCACTTGGATTCAGCTCGGATGAGTGGGTACAACAGTTTAAAACAGGGAAGGGTCCTGCTGATTTTGCTGCTCGCAAGAATCACGATGAGGATAAATTTTCAGTTGCTAAGAGTAACCCATACTTAATCATTGAAGTTAAAGGGAGAGTATCAGGAAATGCAATCATGAACTTAGCAGAAGGTACTCCGATGTACAAAAAAGCTAAAGAACAGATAACAGGTTATCTTCTTGCTCCTAAGTGCCAAACATCTCAATGGGGTATGATCACTAACTCAACAGATATCCAGCTATTCCGTAAACATGGTAAAATCGTATTGCCTGCTACTGACTGCATGAGGATAACCAAAGATAATATTATTAAAATTATTACTAAAATTAAGAACTTGCTGGAAAACCCACCCAAAGCTTTAACAATTTGCATCTATAATGATAAGGGAGGGGTGGGAAAAACTACAACTACAATCAACTTGGCTGCGATTCTTCGACAAGAGCATAAAAAAGTGCTTGTTGTTGACTTCGATCCACAACAAGGAGATTTAACCGATTCATTAGGCTTACAGGAGGGAAAAGTCAAACTATCTGATTGCCTGATTAAGACAGCACTTAATGTTAAAGAAACTCTTCAAGCATTTAATGTGAAGAATAAAGCAGGTCTATTAGTTAAGGTGTTTGATGTCATCCCATCTGATTCAGGATTATCGAAGTTCATGGCTCCTGATTATGAATCAAAAATTGAGAAAGGTTCAGCAAGGCTGCGAGATTTGCTTGATATTTTTGTTCGTAATTATGATTACATCTTAATTGATGCACCTACGAACTGGACTTTTTTTAGTAAAAGCTGTGTGAGAGCTTCCGATGTAATCCTCATGCCAACAGAACACAATAACTTTTCATCTTTAAAAAATGCTGCTAAAGTTATTAAAGAATTCTTGCCTGAAGTTAAGAAGCTTAGGCAGGACGGTGGCCCCATTGCCTTGCCCATATTTTTCAATAGACATAAAGAAACAGAGGCTTCAATCAAAAGAGCCAATGCAGAAATTGAAGCAATTCTTACAGTTAAGAAAGGAGACACTTATATTAAAGATCCTAATTTATTACCCTACTATTGGCCTAAATATACAAAAGCGGTGAGCGATAAAAGTATATTTACAGTTCCAGAATATGAAGTTGTTTCAACTGCTGCTTTTTCTCGAAAGCCAGCAGTTTTTCTACACAAAAAGGCGGCTGAGTATTACTTAAAATTAGCTAGGGAGTATTTCTTGTATGAATAATTCAGAAAACATCGGTAAGTTAATGCACTTGGAGTTAGCTAAAATTGAATCAGCAGAATCCTGCTGTGAGTCAGAGTTTGTTATTGCCGGAGCAGCCGAAGCCATCTTACAATCGGGTAATCGCAATTGGATTCCGATTATCGTCAAAGAAACAGGCGATTATCAGTATGAAGTTGTGAGCAATAACTTTGTCTATACTGTTGCTAAAAAAGCTCAATTAGAGCGAGCCTGGTGTATTGTCATTGACCCAAAAACATCAAATATTGAACAAGCGAAGATTCTAGCGCGAGAAGCAAATCCTACAGTCAATCTGAGCACAGCATCAAAAGATACTATTATAGCTGTACTTAAATACTTAGTTAAAGAGCATAATTGGAAGAATGTAAAACCAGTTGAGACGGCCAATAAAATTGTAGATTCTAACCGCGAGCAATGGTCAGATTTCACCCCCCTGACTAAGTTACAATGTGGTTTGACTAAGGCCAGATTAGATTTTATTGCTAAAGTATTTACTATATCACCGCCACCGCCGCCGCCTCCTCCTCCTCAAGCAGTCAGCCTGAAACGTGCATCAAGAGATGAGATTTTCGATCGTCTCAATTACTTATCCACTAATAAAATAGGAGGCTTTGAAAATATCGATCCTGAAAAAACAGCCGATGCTATCTTCACCGCGAATAAAGGCAAGTGGAAAACCCTCAGTCCAATTTCCAAACTTGAATGCGGCATTGATACAGCCAAAATGAAAATCATTAAAACCGTATTTAGCCTGTAAAACTATGTTAAGTGGTGTAGCGGATTCAATTTACTGGCTCAACCGCTATATTGAAATATCGGAAAATATCGCCCATTTTGCCGAGATCAATTTTAATCTCATCCTCGACTCTCCCAGCGGTATTACTCAACTATTTACCGATCTGCCCACTTAATGTACCATTGTGCGAAAATGTCAAGCGGACGCTCAAACCAAAAGTCCGTAAAGGACTGTTAAACGCTCTCTCACACAATTCTGATGCGAAATACCAAAACATTCTTTTTGTCAAGCTTGTTCCTGATTGGCTTAACAATTAGTTTTCTGCTGACTCCTGGTTGGTTATCAAACTGGTTCCCAAACCGCGCTAACGCAACTATGCCCCCGCAAACCCAAACCGCCGAATTTCGCGCCTTCTGGGTGGACGCTTTCAACCCCGGCTTCAAAACCCCTCAAGAAGTCACAAAATTGATCGCAGACGCGCAGCGGGCTAATGCCAACGCGATC
The DNA here is from genome assembly GCF_036705685.1 of Microcoleus sp. AT3-A2. Lineage (NCBI taxonomy): Bacteria > Bacillati > Cyanobacteriota > Cyanophyceae > Oscillatoriales > Microcoleaceae > Microcoleus > Microcoleus sp. AT3-A2. Next base: position 104,720 of record NZ_JAUBVF010000003.1, on the reverse strand, counting down.
GTCGCCCAAGTCCGCCGCCGTGGCGATGCTTTTTACACGAGTGCGATCGAACCCCGCACCCTCGATCCCAACGTTCCGGCCGGTTTCGATCCACTGCAAGATGTGATTGACAAAGCCCACGCCGCAGGCATTGAAGTATACGCTTGGATGGTGACGCTGCCAGTGGTTTCGGGCAGCAAACTTCCCGCCGGTCACGTTTGGCAACAACACGGGCCTTCTGCCCCAGGAAACGACAATTGGGCAATGCTGACTTACGGGGGGGAATCACCCGGTTTCCTCGATCCCGGCCATCCAGACGCCGTAGATTATACTGTTTCCGTCTATTTGGACTTGCTCAAGCGCTACGATGTGGACGGTGTACAGTTGGATTACGTGCGCTACGGTGGGCCTACTTGGGGCTACAATCCGACTGCGATCGCCCGTTTCAATCAGCAAACAGGTCGATCGGGCAAACCCGCACCCACCGATCCCGCGTGGATGCAGTGGCGGCGCGATCAGGTGACAAATTTAGTGCGGAAGCTTTATGTAGAAAGCCTTGCGATTAAACCGCGTGTTAAAATTACCGCCGCCACGATCGCCTGGGGAGACGGCCCGAAAAACGATGCAGGGTGGTATCAAACGCAGCCTTACAAAGAAGTATTGCAAGATTGGCGCGCTTGGCTGGAAGAAGGGATCGTAGACATGGCGATGCCGATGACTTACCAGCGCGAGTACAAACCATCGCAAAAAGTCGCTTATGACCACTGGATCGAGTACGCCAAAGACCACCAGTACAACCGCCAAATTGCGATCGGCCCCGGCAATTACCTCAACTACATTGAAGACACTCTAGGCCAGATTCGTCGCGCCGAACAGCCGTCTGCGAAAGGAAATCACGTCGCAGGTACGGTGCTCTATTCCTACGCTAGCAGCAACGTGTACACGAATGTGGAACTGCGATCGGGCGGTAGCGGTGATTTGCCCCGCCAGCCTTGGAAATACGTTCCCCAAAGCAACGATTTGTTTTACACCGCGCTTTCTGTGCCGAGTCAATACGTTGATGCTGCGACGGGCAAAACCTATGAAACTCAGCCTGTGTGGGCCACAGCAGCAGCCGTTCCCGATATGCCTTGGAAGTCGCGGCCGACTACAGGTGCGATCGCCGGAAATTTGCAGCGGTGCGCTCAAACTTGCGACGGTGCAAGCTTGACATTGCAGTCGATCGATGCTGCTGGCAAGGTGCGTCAACTGCGCGCCGATGGTAAAGGATGGTTTGGGGCGATCGAGCTTTCTCCAGGAACTTATCAGTTGAAAGTTGACGGTAGTCAAATTCAACAAACAGTTAATGTTGTCGCCGGTGACGTAACAAAAATCAATCTCGGAGCATCTTAACTGGTCTACTCGTTACCAGGCAGAGCCTGGTAACGCATATCCGGAGGCTTGCCTCCAATTTCCATAAAAGCTTCCGAGGCAGAGCCTCTAGATCTCGGTTTCCAGGCAGAGCCTGGGAACCAGTTAATATCATAAGCTAAAATAAAATCATCCCACATCAAATTATAAATTTATCAATCGAAATATGCTAACAACAGAAGCTGCTTTCACGCTCCGTAAATGGACAGTTAAAGAGTATCACAAACTAGGAGAGATGGGATTTTTTCACCCAGAGGAACGAGTCGAATTACTTTCAGGAAATATCATCAAAATGAGTGCAAAAGGAACTGCTCACACTTCAGCCACGAGACGTACTGCCAGCGTGCTGAGCGATCTTCTGGGAAATCAGGCTGCTGTTTATACCCAAGATCCGATCGCCCTTGATGACAATTCCGAACCCGAACCAGATATCGCCGTAGTCAGAATCGATTCTTTTGACTATGCGACTCACCATCCGACTCCCTCAGAGGTATATCTAATTATCGAAGTGGCAGACAGCAGCTTAACTTTCGATCGCGAAGTTAAAGCCAAAGCTTACGCGCGATCGGGAATTGCCGATTATTGGGTGCTAAATGTGAATGAGCGACAACTCCACGTTTTTCGAGAACCTACTGAAAATGGGTATCAAAGCGAAGTAATTCTTGGGGAAACTGCGAGCATTTCACCGCTGGAATTTCCTGCTTTCAATATCGCAATTCAGGCAATGTTGCCCCCTCTGGTATCAAATTGAAAACTGTTGTATCAATTGTCTTGATTTGTGAATTATGTTTTTTTTATTAACCGCAGAGGGCGCAGAGGGCGCAGAGAAAGAGAATAGAAGAGATAGAGATAATGGCTTTTCTCTTATTCTTCAGTCGGGCGATTCTTCTCTTCCCTTCTCTATTCCTAATCGCTTTCTAGAATGCTTGCGAGCAAAGCTTGCTGAGCGTGCATCCGATTTTCTGCCTGATCCCAAACGCGGGATTGACTGCCTTCAATCACTGCATCGGTAATCTCTTCATCCCGGTGTGCGGGCAAACAGTGCAATACAATTGCATTCTTATCTGCTAACTTCAGCAATTGTTCATTTACCTGATAGGGTTCAAACAAAGGAATCCTGATTTTTGCTTCCTCTTCCTGTCCCATACTCGCCCAAACATCAGTATAAATCACTTGAGCATTCTTCACAGCAGCTTCTGCGTCCGCCGTCACAGTAACTTCTGTTTTTCCATTAGCAATATTCTTAGCTTTTTTCACTATCTCAGCATTCGGCTGGAAATCTTGAGGGCAAGCAATTCTTACATTCATTCCCGTCATTGCACAGCCCAACATCAGCGAATTTGCCATATTATTGCCATCGCCAAAATAAGTCAAAGTAACCCCTTCCAACTTACCAAAACACTCTTTTACTGTCATTAAATCCGCCAGCACTTGACATGGGTGTTCGTCATCTGTCAGCGCATTAATCACAGGAATTTTCGCATAATTGGCAAAAGTTGCTAAGTCCTTTTGCTCGAAAGTCCGAATCGCCAAAATGTCTAAATATCTGTCTAAAACCCTGGCTGTATCTACCAAAGGTTCGCCGCGGCTGACTTGTGTAACGTTGGGATTGAGGTCAATCACTTGCCCTCCCAATTTATACATTGCCACCGTAAAACTTACCCGCGTTCGCGTTGAAGCTTTGGAAAATAACAAGCCGAGAACTTTATTGCGTTTCAGCTTGACCATTCCCGATTTTAAACTGGTTGCTAGATCCAGCAAATAATTTAATTCGTCAATGCTTAAATCTGCCAGACTTAATAAATCTCGCCCTTTTAAGGAATCCATGCTTTCCCCCACACACAAATTTTTAACTTTGTCTTAAATCTTAGCCCGCAGAGACTGGTTTTGTTTCTGTAATCCCTAGTTGGCCTCTGCGGGTAAGGTTTATGCGGGCAATTGCTCGATCGCGCGATCGATCGAATCGCAACCTTGTTCAACCGTTTCTACCACAGCCAACACGCCCCGCAATTCCCCAGCGCCGGGGAAACCCTTAGCATACCAGGTTAAGTGCTTGCGCGCTTGGCAGACACCGCTTTCACCTTTATATTCCCACAAAGCCCGCAAATGTTCCTTAGCACATTCGAGGCGTTCAATTGGTGTCGGAGCTATCTTTTCCACACCAGTTTTCAAGAAATAATCAACTTCTCCCACCAAAAAAGGATAGCCCAAAGTTCCCCGCGAACACATCACTCCATCAGCGCCGGTTTCTTCCAGACATCGCATCGCTGCTTCCACAGAAAAAATATCCCCGTTAGCAATAACTGGAATCGATAAAACTTCTTTCACGCGGCGAATCCACTCCCATTTGGCCGGGCCGGTGTAACCTTGCGATCGAGTCCGGCCGTGCACGGTAATCATTTTTGCTCCCGCATCTTCCATCCGCTTCGCAAATTCCAAAATATTAATTTCTTTATCAGTCCAACCAATCCTAGTTTTAACTGTGACAGGAACATCTACTGCTTCCACAACAGCCCGCACAATTGCCTCGGCCGTTTCCGGGTCTCGCAGCAGGGAAGAACCGCCGCCGTTTTTAGTAATTTTGTTAACCGGACACCCCATATTAATATCAACAGTATCCGCTCCTTCTGCCACTGCTTTCTGCGCCGCTTCTGCCAAGAAATCCGGCCGGCAGTCAAACAATTGAATGCTAATCGGACGCTCGTTTGGGTCAACTTCCATAATTCTCGGCAGTTGCTTCACGTAGTGCAAACCCGTAGCGTTCACCATTTCCGTGTACATCATCGAATCCGGCGCGTAGCGGCGCACCAGGCGGCGAAATACCAAATCGGTAACGCCGGATAAGGGTGATTGCAGGACGCGGCTTTTAACTTCAAAATCCCCGATTTTGAGGGGAGTTGCTAACCGTTCTTTTAATTCGGAAGATAGAGTAAGCATAGTCGATCGCACTTTTATTCTAATATCTGTATATTATACTACACTTCAGACTGTTGACCGTTGTTAACTATCTTTTTAGCAGATTATTGAGTGACAGTTAAAAGTATATTTAACCTCACCGCAATGCCTATTTTACAGAGCCCGATCGCCCAAATTTGAATATTGTGAAACCAGGGGCCAAACGCCAACGCCGACCACAGTTAAATTTCTGTGGCGCTTCGATCTATCTATGGGGTGTGACCATTAATGAGGGATCTACCTACTAAGAGTGTTGCCCAAGTCATATTTTTATTGTTTGATTCTGCCGAATGCTCTGCCTGCCTTTGGCTCCGGCTGCCTTCAGACGACTAATACTTAAATTTATTGGGATTCTGCAAAAGCCGTACATCAGATCGTTTTAAACTACAATTGGTGGATTCCTGACGACGCCGATCGAACATTAAAAAAATTGTAGAGAATTCCTATGGACGCCGCAGCACTCTGGCAACGCTATCAAGACTGGCTTTACTATCACGAGGGATTGGGACTTTACCTCGATATCAGCCGCATGGGATTCGACGACGCTTTCGCAGCAGCACTGAAGCCCAAATTTGACAAAGCTTTCAAAGACATGGCAGCTTTGGAAGCAGGTGCGATCGCCAATCCCGACGAAAACCGCATGGTGGGCCACTACTGGCTGCGAAACCCCGATTTAGCTCCCACTCCAGAATTAAAACAAGAAATAGTCGAAGGGATAGCACAAGTAGAAACATTTGTCAAAAAAGTTCAAAACCGCGATATTAAACCGCCCTTTGCTCCGCAATTTACCGACATAATTTCGATCGGCATCGGCGGTTCGGCCCTGGGCCCCCAATTTGTCGCCGAAGCTTTATCCCCAGACATTCCGCCCCTAGCAATTCATTTTATCGACAACACAGATCCGGCTGGGATCGATCGAATTCTCAAAAAAATTAAAGACAAACTCGCCAGCACCCTAGTAATTACAATCTCCAAATCCGGCGGCACCCCCGAACCCCGCAACGGCATGATTGAAGTTCAAAAAGCCTTCGCCGCTCAAAAACTCGACTTCGCCAAACAGGCAGTTGCCATCACCGGAACAGACAGCAAATTAGACAAATTAGCCAAATCCGAAGGCTGGATTGACAGCTTCCCGATGGCCGACTGGGTGGGAGGACGCACTTCCGAACTCTCAGCAGTAGGACTTTTGCCAGCAGCTTTGCAAGGCATCGACATTCTGGCGATGCTCGACGGCGCTAAAGTCATGGACGAAGCTACCAGAATTCCCGACATTAAAAATAATCCCGCCGCCCTTTTAGCCATGAGTTGGTATTTTGCCTGCAACGGACGGGGCGAAAAAGATATGGTAGTTTTGCCGTATAAAGATTCACTACTATTGTTCAGCCGCTACTTGCAGCAATTAGTCATGGAGTCGATCGGCAAACAGGAAGATTTAGACGGCAATACAGTTCATCAAGGAATCGCAGTTTACGGCAACAAAGGCAGCACCGACCAACACGCTTACGTCCAGCAACTGCGTGACGGGGTGCCGAATTTCTTCCTAACATTTATCGAAGTTTTGCAAGACAGGCAAGGCATTTCCCCAGAAGTAGAAACCGGCGTCACTTCAGGAGATTATTTGTCTGGTTTGTTGCAGGGAACTCGACAAGCTTTGTACGAAAATCACCGAGATTCCATTACTGTCACAATTCCCCAAGTCAACCCTCGGACAGTAGGAGCATTAATCGCCCTCTACGAAAGAGCTGTAGGTTTTTACGGTTCCTTGGTAAATGTCAATGCCTATCACCAGCCAGGGGTTGAAGCAGGCAAAAAAGCAGCCGCTGCTGTATTGGACTTGCAGCAACGGGTACTGCAAGTGATCAAAGACGCCCAAAAACCTCTTTCTGTCGCAGAAATAGCCAAAAAAGCAGGAAAGCCAGAGCAAATCGAGACAATTTACAAAACTCTGCGGCATTTGGCAGCCAACGGGCGCGGCGTAGCTTTGGAGGGCAAATTAGGACAACCGGCTACTTTAACTGCAAGTTATCAAGAGAATTAAACAGTAGAATTAAACATTAAAAGTGAAATTAGTCACTTTTAATGTTTAATTTTTAATTCCCCCATGCCATTAACGATTCTGGTTGCTGACGACGATTTCGCGACTCGCTTGTCAATTACCGATTATCTAGAAATTACCGGATACTCTGTAATCGCTGCTGAGAACGGCAAAGAAGCTTTAGGCTTGGTAGATGAATTTCAGCCCCACTTGATTGTTACCGACATTACAATGCCCGAGATGGATGGCTACGAATTTGTGCGGCGAGTTCGGACTCGTCCCGCTTTCCGCTTGCTGCCGGTGATTTTTTTGACGGAACGCACGAGCACGCAAGAACGGATTCGCGGCTATCAGATGGGGTGCGACAATTATCTGGCTAAACCTTTTGAACTCCAGGAATTGGGGGCGGTTATTCGCTCTTTGCTTGATCGCTACGCTCTAATCGCTCAGGCTCCCTCTCGTTCCCCCGAACCCGAATCAACGCCAACAGAGGCACGCAGCAGAACTAATGGCCAGCCAGAAGCAGATTTTTTAACTCAAAAGTCAAACACAGGCGATTCCCTACGGGATAGCTCCGCTTCACGCGCCTCTCCCAGCCAAAATGCTCCGAGTTTGACGCAGCGAGAGCGACAAGTGCTAGATTTGCTGACAGAAGGTCTTTCTAATATTCAAATAGGCTCCACACTCCACCTCAGCCCTCGAACGATCGAAAAGCACGTCAGCAGCTTGTTCAGAAAAACTGACAGCAACAACCGAGCAGAACTTGTTCGCTTTGCGATGGAACACCATTTAGTCAGATAACCGCCAACGCTCTGGGCAAGAAAATTACCTGCACTTACTTACCACACTCAATAAATAGCATCATGGTCAACAATTACTTAAAAAATCAGAAAATTTTATATGCAGCAGCATTAGCAGCTTCCATAATTTTCTGTATTGCGATGACATCAATGGGAATCACCAAGTATTACAGCGTTTTACAGGGTGGAAACAACTATAACGATTTCCCTACCAGCGGTTTCAGCCTCATCCGAGTTCTAATTAACGGTTCCTACTTGATAGCAACAGTTACATATATTATCTGGTTAATTCAAAAAAAACAGACAAGTTCCAGCTTTCTAGACATTTGCAAGTATGCAATCCCCTTTCTGGCACTTGCGCTCATAGCTTATCCCCAAAGCAGTGACATTTATATGTACTTGCATTACGGAGCGATGAGCTTACATAAAATTAATCCTTATCTGAATAATCCCGATACCTTAATTTCTAAGGTATCTCCCTTTCTCCACTGGGGACAAACTTCTACCTACGGCCCGGTTTCTTTATTCTTTTTTGCCCTATCAGCACTTGGTGTACCAATGAGTCCTTTACTAGCAGTTTATCTTTTTAAAATAATCTGCGTGTTGGTACACACACTCAATGCCTACTTAATTTGGCGCTTGCTAACAAATTCTGAGAAGCGTAACCTCATAACACTGGCTTATTTAGTCAATCCCATGCTATTGAATGAGCAAATAGCTAATGCTCACCTTGACGTTCTTCTTGCCAATACATTGATCGTTTTAATAGGATGTATTTATTACCAACGTTATGTTTTTGCAATTTTGGCAATTTGGGTAGGTTTTTTAATAAAAACCTTACCTATAATTTGGCTACCCTTAGTTGTTGCTTTCCTCTACAAGCAGCGTCGGTGGAAAGATTTAGCAGCATCAGTCTTGCTTTCTTTATTAATTATCGCGGTGATCACTTATACATTTATGCCAACCGTTTCAGCTTGGAGAAGTCTTTTAAATCCAGGAACCGCCGGGGCGACGGCTCGATCGTTCCACCATGCAATCAATTTATTTATGAATTTTTTGCCCAATGTAAGTGTTGAAACTAGGAAAAGTATTCTATTATTAGTCAAATATTTTGCGTATTTAAGCTGGATTGTTTACTATGCAGGGACGTTAATTAAATCATTATTCCGCAAAAAAGATTGGGAAATTAATTTAGTATCAGATATTGGATGGACGACTCTCACTTTGTTTTTGTTCGCTACACCTTGGCTAATGCCTTGGTATCCATCTATTTTGTTGCCAATTGCTGCTTTGAGTATCAATTCTTCCCATTTTGTATGGACAAGTTTAACTTTTTCTTTGTCACCCAGTATCATTTTGGGAGGGGGAGCGGGGACAACTGTGATATCCCTAGTTACGAGTTTTGTTAGCGTTGTCCCCCCTACAGCATTGCTAATATTCGGGCGGAAAAAGACACTTTTTTAATTTAAATTGATTGCTGACCGCCAACTGTTAATTTTTCTTGACTGACAACGTACTCTAACAAACCCGCTTGAGCGTCCAGCAGCAAATCAATTACTCGATCAAATCCCTCCGGGCCACCGTAGTAAGGATCTGGCACTTCTTTAAGGTCGTATTTCTGGCAAAAATCGCACATCAGCCGCACTTTATCTTTATACTTTTCAGCCACATCCAGGGCAAGAATATTACGATAATTTTCTCTATCCATGGCCAGAATCAAATCAAACTTTTCAAAATCGTTTTTGGAAAATTGGCGGGCTTCGCCTAGCAATTCAATGTCTCGCTTCCTCGCCGCCAATGCCATCCGCCTGTCAGGGGGGCTGCCAATGTGATAGCTAGCAGTTCCGGCAGAATCGCAGGTGATACGATCGCTCAAACCAGCTTCTTTAATTAAGTGATTCATAATGTTTTCTGCTGAGGGCGATCGGCAGATATTTCCGAGGCAGACAAACAATAATTTAGTCATTAGTCATTAGTTATTAGTTATTAGTTATTAGTCAGTCAACAGTCAACTGTGCTAATTTGTAGGGTACGTCGCTTTTAGAGTCAATCTGCAAGTTCCATCGAACATGGAGCAGCGACGCACCTTACTAGAGCGGTTTCCAGAAAGTTTAATCAATCAGTCAACAGTCAACAGTCAACAATTGACTGATGACTCATGATTAACCGAAACCGGGGAGATTTAGTCCACCGGTGAGTTCTTCCATTTTCTCCCGCATCGTCATCGTAGACTTAGCGTAAGCATCCTGCATCGCCACCGTGACGAGTTCAGAAACCACATCAGCACCTTCACCGAGGGCATCCGGTGAGATTTCCACGCGGCGGGGTTCTTGGTTGCCGCTGAGAAAAACCTTGACCAAGCCGCCGCCGGCAGTTCCCTCAATTTCCATTACATCCAACTCTTCTTGGAGCTTTTTAGCTCCTTCTTGAACCTGCTGAGCTTTTTTGAAAGCTTCAGTCAGTTCTTTCATTTTTCCCAGGCCGAAGCCAAATCCTTGTCCTGATTTTGTCATAACTACTTTGTGATGGTGTGTGGGCTGGCAGTCTGCCGTTTCCGTATTACTTCAATGATGCCTTAGAAGGGAAACTCTCCCAGTATTCTAACTTCTGGCTCCAACAACAGCGACCACCGCTGCTCGACTTGCTGTTGAACGTGGCGGATCACTTGAAAAATATCATTGGCCGTTGCCGACCCGCAGTTAAGAATAAAATTAGCATGGCGCTGAGCTACTTGTGCGCCGCCGATCTGATATCCCTTCAGTCCCGCTTGTTCGATGAACCAACCGGCCGTCTTGGGGCCAGGGTTACGGAAGACTGAGCCACAGCTCGGTAAGTGGTAAGGTTGAGTTGTCCGCCGCTGGCTGAAATGGTCATTAGTTTCTGCCATTACTTGCGATCGGTCAAATCCCGGCTGTAACTGGAAAGTCGCTTCTGTTACTAGCCGATCGCCCCCTTGCAACACCGAAGTCCGGTAGCGGTACTCCAACTCTTGGGGAGTCAGAATTTCCACCTTGCCGCCGGGGGATAGGACGCGGGCATTGACTAGAATATCAGCAGTACAGCCTCTGTGAGCGCCTGCATTCATCACCACAGCCCCTCCCACCGTACCCGGTATGCCGACTGCCCATTCTAGACCTTTCCAGCCCCGTTTAGCCGCCAACCAAGCGAGGCGGGGAATTGACTCTCCCGCCCCCGCTGTCACTTGACCTGTTTCTGGATTAAAATTCACCTGTTTCAGGTAGCGAGTGCCGACGACCAAACCGGACAAACCCCGATCGCTCACCAACAAATTAGAACCCGCACCCAGCAGAGTCACCGGCACTCCTTCATCGTGTGCCCAGGCAAAACTCGCTTGCAAAGCCTCCATACTGCGGGGAGCCACGTACCACTCGGCGGGCCCGCCGACTCGGAACGAAGTCAGGCCCGCCAGCGAAACTTGGGAGTTAATCTTGCAATCAGTTCCCCGCAAAGAAATAGGAGAATACACTCGCCGATTGTCCTTAACAGAGGAGTCATTCGAGATAGTCACCATCTTGAAAATCCTTAAAAATACCTTCGCTCGAAGACGTGGTTGAAAATTCGTTTAGCTAACTTATGTCGCCCCTTTGAGCGAGCCGTCCGACAGAAGTTTCGGCACAACGTGCCACGCCATAATGTCGATCGACTCTACTCTGTTCGCGAGCTAATCGGGGCGATCGGCTTGTTGATAAAAAGCCATAACCTCTGGAATAATCTGATTCAGATTACCAGCGCCCAAAAACAGAGCCAAATCCCCCGGTTGCAGATTTTTGGTTAAAAACTTAGTGACTGACTCTAGGGAAGGCGCAAACTCAACCTCTCGGCCTTCTTTAGCAATCAAATCAGCAACCTGCTGCCCACTAATCTCTCCTAAATTTGGTTCCCCAGCACTATAAATATCGCAAGCCACAACCAAATCAGCATCCCCAAAAGATTGAGCAAATTCTGGCAAAAATGTCAGAGTCCGGCTGTAACGGTGGGGTTGAAAAATTGCAACCACTCTTCGGGATTTGGGATTTTTTTCGCTACCTTCGATACGCAAGCGAGCGGCCGCCAAGGTGACACGAATTTCGCTAGGATGGTGAGCGTAGTCGTCCACAAACAGGATGTCATTGTGAAAACCCCGCACCTCAAAACGGCGACGAGCTCCTTCAAAGCCAGCAATCGCTTTGGCAATCGCCGAAAACTCTAACCCCAACAATCGGCCCACTGCTACCGCAGCTAGTGCATTGCTGAGATTGTGTGTGCCTAGCAACTTCAACTCCATTTCTCCCAGGAAAGCTCCTCGCTCCCAAATCCGAGCCTTGGTGCTTTGTGCCCCGTACTCCACGCCCGAAGCTGTGTAGTCAGCACCGCTGTCAGGCTGCAAGCTGTAGCTGACATGAGGCTGAAGGCAGTCTTTAACGATTTGATCGTCAATGCAGCCCACCAAGGTTTGACAGTTTTCGGCAAACACCTTAAATGTGTCTATTACCTGGTCAAGGGTATCGTAATGGTCTGGATGATCCAGTTCCACGTTCGTCACTATGCCAATTTTGGCTACCAGCTTGACGAGAGAACCGTCGGATTCATCAGCCTCGGCAACTAAGTAGGGGCCTTCCCCCAAACGGGCATTGCCTTCCCAAGCATTTACCTCGCCTCCTACCACGATCGTCGGGTCTAGACCCGCAGCCATCAGCATGAAGCCGATTAAGCTGCTAGTAGTAGTTTTGCCATGAGTCCCGGCTACGGCTATGCTTTGGTAATCTTGAATTAACGCTGCCAAGACATCCGATCGATGAAAAATCGGACAGCCCAAATCTAAAGCAGCTCGATATTCGGCATTGGCTGGGTGAATAGCCGTCGAACATACTACTTGAGGCAATCCCAGAATTGCTTGGGCGCTTGAACCGTTGCCATTCAATTGGAGAGCTTCGGCTGTCGCGACAGAAGTCCCTACCGTACCCCCGACTATCGAGGATACTGCCCTTTCCTGTTGCCCGCAGTCGGGACTGCTACCGTTAAGGGCCGTTTGAAATAGTTCAAAATTGCTGGCGTCTTGACTCCAAAAAATATGAGCTCCCATTCCTTGCAAGCGCTCGGTTATGTGACTCGATTTAATGTCGGAGCCGTACACAGGCAACTTGCGTTTAGCTAGAATGTAGGCAAGGGCTGACATCCCAATCCCACCAATGCCGATGAAATGAAATGGTCTACCGCTAAAATCAACAGAACTCGGCATCTTTGCTCCTCACACACCACACCACGCCAATAACACGCGATATCATATCAAGAATTGTTTTTTCAGGATACAGTTCGCTAGAGATTTTGTACAAAATTCTCTGCGCGTCCCTAGATTTGAGGGACTTGTAGAGATGTTTGTCTTGTATCCTATATGACTTAGTACCGAGTAGTTTTCCGGAACAGTCACAGCTCGAAAATTGCAGGTAACAGAAAACGGGGTCTGGGGTCGGGGCCAATAGACTAATTTTGGGTGGTTGCATACTCCTGCATTCTTTCTATTTCTATCCGCCTGCTGTGCTGGGATACGGCAGCAAAAGCCCCACAACCTTTCTACCAAGATTGAGGGTAAAACCCATAAGGATTTACAAACACTACCACGAACAACAAAATTTCGCTCCTTTTATAGTCATTTATCTACTCGTACGCTCATTTTTTCTTGAAAGTCAGAGATTGACACGATCGCAGCTATAGTATATATTCTTATTTTATTGTATATATACAAGGTATGCAGTTAGTCGAAATAGTCGCAAAGCCATAGATCAAAGCAAATCATTGGTTTGATAGAGAAGCCGATCGACGTTCTTGGCAGCCCTTAAAATTTTTACCACGGCGCTAAGTATATCTACCCTCAAAACTTTTTCGGTCGCCCACAAACGAATGCTCAGGTGGTCGATCGCGCCCTCAAAACAAGTTGGGATTAATATTTGCAAGGTTAATCATCCAGTCCCGAACCCACTCCGACGCTCAGAACGGGGTTTTTTAAGTATTATTGAAGGTTTGAACGAATTAAGGGGGTTGAAAAAATCGGTTTCAGCGTTCAGGACGATCGTCGAAACTAGGGTCGTCCAGGGGTTTGTCCCCGATGTGAAGCGAGGGTTTTCTAATAAACGAGCTTATGGTTAAAAGTGTATAAACATAAAATTGGCGCGATGTCTGTATTAATCCTGATTTTGGGGAAATATGGGGAAAATAGCGATTTTGGGGGGGACTTTTGACCCGGTTCACTGGGGTCATGTGTTGGTAGCCGAGACGGCTGCAAGTCAATTTGGTCTCGATCGAGTCATTTGGGTACCGGATCGCTCTCCTCCTCACAAAGAACGCCCGGATTTGGCAAGTTTTGAGCAGCGGCGGGAAATGCTAGCTTTGGCGATCGCCGATCGCCCAGACTTCGTAATTTCGCCACGGTCGGTCAATCCCAGAGGCAGTTGTTTTGCGATCGACACCCTGCTGTATTTGCAAAAATTGTATCCCGGCGATCATCGCTGGTACTGGATTATTGGTAGTGACGCACTCCTTAGTCTTCCCAAATGGCACCGGTGCGCCGAAATTGCCGGGTTGTGCGACTGGTTGGTGGCCCCACGTCCGAGTCAGGGAGATCGAGAGACAGCAGAAAGCGGGGAGATTGGGGGACTGTCCGAGTGGGGATATTGTCCGGGTGGAAAACCCCTCGATTGCGGGGGGGACAGGATGCAGGTTCAGACAAATGCTGTTGGCCGGCGAGTTGCCGAACAAATGGCTCTTCTGGATGTGGAAATTCGCTGGGAGGTGCTTTCGATGGCGGCGATCGAGATTTCGTCGAGCCACATCCGCCGCTGCTGCGCCGAAAGGATCGACCTCCGCTACTTAGTCCCGGAAGTTGTCGGGACTTATATTGCAGCCCATCAGCTTTACCAGTAACCAGCGGCAGAAAGCCTAATGCCTTCTGCCTTGCAATTTCAGCCTTCTAGAAAAGTTCAAGCTTTTTTGATCGACACAAAAAGTTATAAAGGATCAACCTTTGCGATATGATCTTGTCTCATAAGTCAATTCTTAAATTTTTCCAAAATTTAAGCCTGAGCTAGGGGCTGCCATCATTAGGAGGTACTAAAGTGATTCGAGTCGCGATCAATGGTTTTGGACGTATCGGGCGCAGTTTTGCGCGCTGCTGGTTGGGCAGAGAAAACAGCCAGCTAGAGTTGGTAGCTATTAATGACACTTCCGATCCCAGAAGTAATGCTCACTTACTCAGATACGATTCCATGATGGGAACGTTGAAGAATGTGGACATCAGTGCGGATGAAAATTCCATTACCCTAAATGGGAAGACAGTTAAATGTGTGAGCGATCGCAACCCGCTAAACTTGCCTTGGAAAGATTGGGGTATTGATCTGATTATTGAATCGACCGGTGTCTTCGTTGACCAAGCTGGTGCATCGAAGCATATCACTGCCGGCGCTAAAAAAGTGCTAATTACCGCTCCCGGCAAGGGTTCTGAAGTTGGCACTTATGTGATGGGAGTCAACCACCACAACTACAAGCACAGTGACTACACAGTCATCAGCAATGCTAGCTGTACTACCAACTGTCTGGCTCCTGTACTGAAAGTGCTGCACGAAAATTTTGGCATCGTCAAAGGCATGATGACCACTACCCACAGCTATACTGGCGACCAGCGCTTGCTGGATGCCAGCCACCGCGATTTGCGGCGGGCCCGGGCTGCAGCAATGAATATTGTGCCGACTTCTACCGGAGCAGCCCAAGCTGTGGCTTTGGTGATTCCAGAATTGAAGGGCAAGTTAAATGGTATTGCCATGCGCGTGCCGACTCCCAATGTGTCCGTAGTGGATTTTGTGGCTCAGGTAGAGAAAAAGACTTTTACCGAGCAAGTAAATCAAGTGTTCAAAGAAGCTGCCTCTAGCTCCATGAAAGGGATTTTGGAGTACAACGATTTGCCTTTAGTTTCATCCGACTATCGCGGAAGTGATGCTTCTTCGATTCTGGATTCCAGCTTGACGCTGGTGATGGATGGCGACATGGTGAAGGTTTTGGCTTGGTACGACAATGAGTGGGGCTACAGTCAGCGGGTGGTTGACTTGGCTGAATTGGTCGCCGAACGTTGGGAAGCCTAGTACCCGAAGGCAGAAGGTATTAGTCATTCGGCAGAAGGTAAAAAATGCTGATATTTTTTACTTTTGAGTCGATTTCTAGCTGACTGATTATTTCTGTTTTGGAGCGGTACAGACTTTTGGCAGTCGATAGTTGGCGAGTAGAAAATGAAATATAGTAGGGGCATGGCAGTGCCGTGTCCCTACGATATGCTTATGCTACTACTGCCAGCTATCGAGCGAACTTTTTGCAATAATACTTCGATCGGGCTTTTGGGTCTGCTTGATGATAAATTTGTTGTTTGTTTGTAGTAACCGCTTAAACTTGCTGTGGTAAGTTTTCGGAAAATCCCAAATATTAAAAAAATAAAAATTCCGACTATAAAAGTTAAACAACTGGAAAAATAGCAACAGCTACGGTGTAGTTTTGCAAAAAAATCTGATATGAAAAAAGCGCTAATTTGTGGTGTATCAGGTCAAGACGGAACTTATTTAGCTAAACTTTTGCTCGATCGAGGTTATGAAGTTTGTGGCACCTCCAGGGACGCCCAAATGTCTAGTTTCGGAAACCTGGCCCGTTTGGGCATCCGAGACAGAGTAAAACTAGAATCCATGTCTCTCAACGATTTTCGCAGCGTTTTGCAAGTGCTTGCTAAAATAGAGCCAGATGAGGTGTACAATCTAGCAGGTCAAAGTTCCGTCGGTCTGTCTTTTGAACAACCCGTAGAAACCCTCGAAAGCATTGCCACAGGCACATTGAATCTCTTAGAAGCAATTCGGTTTACAGGCGGAAAAATCAAACTTTACAACGCCAGTTCTAGCGAATGTTTTGGGGATACTGGAGGCAGTGCAGCGGATGAAAATACGCCCTTTCGCCCCAGAAGTCCCTACGCCGTGGCAAAAGCAACGGCATTTTGGGAAGTAGCTAATTATCGGGAAGCGTACAATTTGTTTGCGTGTTCTGGTATTTTGTTCAATCACGAGTCGCCGCTGCGACCGGAGAGGTTCGTCACCCAAAAAATTGTATCTGTTGTGTGCCGAATTGCTGCGGGTAGTTCCGAAAAACTGCATTTGGGAAATATTTCAGTGCAGCGGGACTGGGGTTGGGCGCCGGAATATGTGGAGGCGATGTATTTGATGTTGCAGCAGGAAGAACCGGACGATTATGTAATTGCAACGGGTGTAAGCTATCCTTTGGAGGAGTTTGTGCAGACAGCGTTTGTTGCTGCGGGTTTGGATTGGCGGGAACATTTGGTAACGGATGCGAGTCTCTACAGACCGACGGAGATTGCAGTTGGGAATGGAAATCCGGGTAAGGCAAAAGAAAAATTGGGCTGGGAGGCGAAGTATAAGATGCCCGATGTGGTGCGGATGATGGTGGAGGCAAGGATGGTTTGAGGGAAAAGTATGGGGTGAAAATATCGAGGCAGGATATCGAACAGCTAATGATTGGTATAAAGCAAATCGCCTCAGTAAAAAAAAAATCGAGGCGAGTGGATAGCTTATAATCATCAAGGTGTGATTAGTCGCGAGGGCGATTATCGAAAGATGAAGGACGGGATTCCGGCTGATACACCTAAATTTGGTTAGGCGTTTGATCGTATATATGAAAGCGAATTTGTTGAGGTTGTTATGTTATATCCTGTCAGTTTGATATAAAATTAAACCAGGCTGGGGATAGCATTCTTTTTAAGTAGTGAAAAGTTACTGCACAAGAAAGGTACAATTTGTTTGCCTTTGCTGGTATTTTGTGATAAAGTTCAGGCCGGAAGCAGACTATAAGATACAGCAGGTGGTGCGGATGATAGTCTAGGCGAGGATGGGTAATGTTTGATTTCTATAAAATTTTTGAGGTTTAATCCGTGAAATCATTAGTTATAACAACAATTCATAAACCAACTGCTGCTCTGTTTAAATACAGAGATGTTTTGCTAGATTTAGGGTGGAAAATTATTGTAGTTGGGGATAAAAAAACTCCTAGAGATTTTGACTTGCCGGGGGCGGAATACTTTAATGTAGAGCAACAATGCGAAGACTTTGGCGAGCTAGCTTCTCTGATTCCTATGAATCATTACTCCCGCAAGAATTTAGGATACTTGTATGCTATGCGTATGGGTACAGAAGCGATCGCGGAAACAGACGACGACAATATTCCCTATGATGACAAGTATCCCAATTTCCTCCCTTCCCTGGTTAAGACTCCAGCGGTAAACGTTAAAGGTGCTGTTAATGTCTATTCTTACTTTACCAGTAAAAAAATATGGCCCAGAGGCTTGCCACTTGACAAAGTTAATAGTTTTGTGGATGAGAAGCTGGCAACAGAAAAAGAGGTTACTTGTTACGTCCAGCAAGGACTAGCAGACTTAGACCCCGATGTAGACGCTATTTATCGTTTGACGGTTGGTGATGAAAATATCAAGTTTGAACCGCATAAGAAGTTGTCACTGTCGCCCGGGTGTTATAGTCCTTTCAATACGCAGAATACTTTATTTTACAAGCAAGCTTTTCCTCTGATGCTGCTGCCTATTGGTGTGAGCAGTCGTGTTACCGATATCTGGAAAAGCTATATTGCTCAGAGACTTTTATGGTGCATAGACTCCAGTGTTCTATTTCTCTCACCTTCAGTGTACCAGTTGAGAAATGAACACAACCTGATGAAAGATTTTAGTGAGGAAATTCCTTTGTATACTCAGGTTCACAATTTAATTGACTTACTGGAAAATTTTACAAGTGATACTAGCGATGCTTGCGAGTTAATGAAAGAGATGTATTTTTACCTCAATAAGAATAACTTTTTAGGCGAGATAGAGGTTCGTCTGTGTGAGCTGTGGATTGAGGAAGTCAAAAAATATTGGTAGCAAATTTTTCTCAAGCATAGTAACTGTAATAAATTGATAATTTATTACGTGGAATAGTAAAAGCGCAATAAATATTTAGGAGCAATGATGAAGAACCAAAATTTTGAGTCTTACTACGAATTAGGAGAGAATTTGGCAAAGGAGGGTGACTTGGATGGGGCAATTGCTTGTTATCACAGAGTTATTGCCCTAAATCCAGACTCGCCATCAAAATGCTTTTTAGATAATTTGGAAGCGATAAATTTTCTGCGAATTAATGCCAAAGAATTAGGTATTTTACCCGGAAACAACGTTGAGGAAACCAGTGAAGGGTATGTAAGCTTGGAGGGCAATCAAGGCTTTGTGTTTTACGGGCCGTATATAGACATTCCCGATGGGTTGTACCGCGTTAGGGTTGGATTCAGTTTCCCAGAGAACAGTTTAGAGATGACTGAGAAACAAGACTGCGATCGCAGTTTCAAATTTGATGTGGTCTCTCCTTGTCCTTATGTTTTGTATGAAGCCAAGGTTGATAGCCATCAAACCTCTCTTGAATTTTACTTGGACTTTATTGAAGGTCACAGAACAGAATTTCGTTTCTTTTCCACCGGATCAGCATTTTCAGTAAGCTGTATTGAAATGACTCTTGTCTATCAACCAAAACCTCACACCGATGCTGCTTTTTTATACTACTTTCATTTGGGTTGCCTCCTGCAATTAAAAAATCAACGGGAGAAGGCAAATCAGGCGTACAGTCGTGCTTTTGAATATTCGCCAATAGGAACACTAATTGATGGTTTAATAACTGACCAATATGCTTTAAATCTTCCACCAGTAGCTGAAGAAGCTTACTTGAGTTTAGGTGTGCTTTTAGAACAGCAAGAGAGGTGGGAAGAAGCGATCGCTTGCTACCGCAAGGTTTTGGAAATTACTCCCAACCACGCCAGTGCGAGCTATAAATTATCAATTATTTTAGCAGCGCAAGGTCAGTTAGATGAAGCTATAGCCTGTTTCCAAAAAGCCCAGAAGCAACCCAGCGAGGCAGAAATTTATGAAAAGATTTGGAATGGTTTGAATCAACTGACTCCTTTCCACGGGACAGATATAGATATTCAAGCTGAAATTAGACTCGAAGATGCCTGCACATACTTCAGTCAGACAAGCAAATATACCGTCATGAAAATGGTATCTTTAACTGACTTGAATGAATCACAAAAGACGATTCTTGAAGATGCGAATTTTTCCTTAGCCCACTTGGAATTAATCAAACAAGACTCTCTAGCTTTAGAAAAGATCTATATAAATCACTTTCAAGAATTTAAAGGTATAAACCTCGCCCAAAAAACCATTAAACAGTCCAATTTTACATGGGATGTAATTAAACCGACTAACGATTTTCAGCAAAGCATAGTAGAAACAGGTTATATTTATTCAGTTTGCCCGTTTACAGGTAGGGTACTTAGGAGTAATCGTTCATTTTATCTCCAACATGATCCTAGTGTACCGATATTAATTTATCAGTTTCAAAGCACAGAAATATTTTACCTGATTGTGGGAACTTGGAGCGGTTGCAAGATAGGTATTTATTTCCCAAGATTAGATATAGTAATCAACTTGTCTAATGAATGGAGTATCTGGCTGAGTTCTGAAAAAATTATTAATGAATTTAAGGCTCATGCTGTTAGTTATTGGCGGTCATTCCAATCTTACGTATCAAATGAAGAAACAAAAGAAGTGGTCGCTGTTGTAGGGAATGTCTCCAACTTAGGTCACTATTTCTGGAATCAAATCAGCGGACTTTATTATCTATATGAAAATGATCTCTTGCACAAAATCGATAAATTTTTAATAGGAGCTAATGAATACTTTGAACTCGCTTCGCTTTTCCCTGAAATTCCGCCCGAAAAGATTGTTCGCTTATCCGAAAACAACAGTTTTTTTAGATCTATATTAGACAATAACTATTTCGCTGTCCAAGTAACGGACTCCTTGATTAAGGAGGATTTAGCTGCCAGAATTCAGACCGCTGCTGTCAATAAGTGCAGTCAGTCATTTTTGCAAACTGTAGAAGCAGCTAAGAAACATTTTCCGCTGCTATGGATTAATCTTCGCAGCCATAATAAGGCTTGGATATCCCAAGTAGAAGGATATGCAAATATCATCACAAAAATATTTGACGATTATCCAGATATGGCAGTTGTCTTTGATGGTTTTTCCACAGAGAAACCCTATATGGAGCAAATACAGGCTCTAATTTCTCCTAATGTTAAGGTATACAATGCGCTTGAATGTCCTCTCCACGAAACAATTGTCTGGGCTGGTACGGTAGATACATACATAGCTGTTATTGGTTCTGGATTAACGTTGGTAACTTGGATCGCTAACAAGCCTGGAGTAGCCCACTCGGATCGTGGACATTATTCGCAGTTGATTTTTTGGTTTGAGGTGCGTGAAAACTCTGTAGATCCAGTATTAGTGCCTGTTGATTCTATTATTGATGTCACTACTGGGGGGGGATGGGAAAATTATGATTGTGATTGGAAAGTAATTTATGATGAGGTTATTAAAATAGTGAAAGATTTGGACAAATCGCAGGAACAGCCACAGCTAATTGAGAACGAGTTAATCCAAAATGACTTAATTCAATCACAACTTGAACCAGTCACCAATCAGCAGGAATATCTAAGATTAGATCTAGGCTGCGGTGGCAACAAAAAACCGGGAACAATTGGATTAGATTACTGTTATGTTCCGGGCGTTGTTGACCACGTACTTAATATACAGACTGATATATTGCCCTTCCCCGATCGCAGTGTTGAATACGTTCACTCATCACATACCTTAGAACATTTGACTGACCCGATACATCTATTCCAAGAAGTTAGTCGTGTTTGCATTGACGGTGCTAAATTAGAGTTCTGGACACCCTATGTTTGGCATAACTCAGCATTTATTTACGGACATACAAATTACTACCAAGAGGATAACTATATGCACCTTTGCGTTTGGTTTGCAAACTTGTGGTCGGTGTCGCTTGGTGCTAGGTGGTATCTCAAGGAAATTGTATATGTTGTTCCCCCCCATATATTAATCGAACTGTACAACCAGAAGATTCAGCTTGAATTTGCAATTCGATATTATAAAGGTATTGTCCAAGAGTTTGCTGCTATTATCGAAGTTCGCCATGAGGACAAAGAGCAAACGATTTATCCTCAACGCAGCTTTGCTACTAGCCGCCAGGGTCAGCGGTACTTGCTGCCGTCAGTTTCTGAAATAGTTGAACAACAAGAACTCCTCGAAGCAATCAATTGGTTTTCCGCTCCCTCAAGTTGAAAGTTGAGGCTGACAGTTAATTGCACCCCCCATTGCAATTATTTTCGGGATGAGTCAGGATATATTGTGGGAACGAGTTCTATTTTTTATGCTGGTTTTGGCATTGCCTTGCTTTTGAAACAGCAGTTGTCAATTAGTTATTGACAATTGCTGCTCATCCAAAACAAGTTCATATTACTATTATTTTCCTTTAACAGTTTTTCGGAGAATCATAATCATTTCCCCAGAGTTTTCTTGGAATAGTTCTATTTCAAAACTCGAAGATAGGTTTTGTTGACAGTATGCGAGCATTTCAGGGAAAGTCTCTGATGTCCAGACGTGAAAATGAATGCTGTAATCTATGTCAAGTAGAAGCTGCATCCGCGCAGCCACCTGTTCTTCAGGAGTTTTGTCAACTAGCCTGACATATTCCTCGTAATGACCTAGCTTAGACCATTCCGGCCCTTCTTTGTAGTCCCGAATTAGGTGGTCGAGGGAAGTGAGGGGTCGATCGATGTCAAATGTATAGCGTTTGTCTGGTACGCCCATATACACAAGTCCTCCCGGTTTAATAACTCTCAAAAAGTTTTCCAGGGCGCCGATCGGATTTTGACAGTGTTCTATCATGTGATTGGCGATCGCAAAATCCCAAGAGTTGTCAGCTATGGATGACAGAGTTTCACCATTATCTACAATGTCCGCTTCTACTAGATTAACCGTCGCTAACTCTGGGTACTGCTTCCTTAAATCGCTTACAGACATTCTATCAACGTAATGAACCTTCACGCTGTCTGGAACTTGCAAAGGAGCATGAAGGGCTCCTACTTCTATTCCCTCGCCTTTTAGGTATTGAAAAGCAATGTCTTTCCGTACTTGTTGAAAATCCATAGTGAATTTCTCTCCTTAAAAATTTGCTCAATCTCGATATAGTTTAATTTGGGCTTTGGGTCAAGGGCACGGGGGTTGGGTGCGATCGACCTTTCTAGTTTACCCGATCGCGCGTGTTGCTGGCTCGATTGAGTTAGAACGTCTTCGTTTGTTTTTGGGGTAATATCTATTGTTAAGCTCGATGGCTTAGGGCTTGGGGGCGATCGCCCATCTATAATAACTGGTGCGTGCGGGAACATCCTCAGAGGGCTGAAGTCTGATATCCTTGGCAAGGCAACGGCTTGAGTGCATTGGGGGCGATCGGGCAAAACTTACCCTATGTAGTAGAATGGGGTGCAAAAGCGCTATCAGGGGTTGGCTACCACGACTATGGATCAAAAAAAGTTACAAGATATTCAAGAGGATTTGGAGAGATCGCGATCTTATTTACAACAAGTAAAATCAGGATTACAATTTATTCATAAAATAAATCAAATTTTTCCAGATATATTGATTGGGTATAAACTACACATAGGATGTGGTCAAGTTAAACTGGTCGGATGGATAAATATAGATGAGAGCCTTCATCCTGGCATTACTGACCTACAATTAGACATTACCAAAGGACTGCCTTATGATGATGATTCTTGTAGTTTAATTCACCACGAACACTTTTTAGAGCATCTATCAGCAGAAGCAGGTTTAAGCTTTCTTAAAGAATGTTACCGGTTGCTTAAATCAGGAGGTGTAATGCGGATAGCGATGCCATCCTTGGATCTGATAATTGAAAAGTGTTACTTAGGCAACTGGAAAGATCAAGATTGGTTAAAATGGTCGGAGTATCAATTTATTAAAACGCGCGCCGAGATGCTTAATATTTATTTTCGGTGGTGGGGACATCAGTGGTTGTACGATCGAGAGGAATTACATCGCAGGTTGCAGGAAGCAGGCTTTACTATAATTAGAGATGTTGAGTGGGGAAATAGCGACATACCCGAATTGAGGAACCTAGAAACTCGTAAAGACTCTTTACTCATCTGTGAGGCAGAAAAATAATTAACTGTTATGACAAAAGTTGACTTGTATTTAGGAGGCGATTTAGGTATATGGACATTACAAAATGTATCAACTGAATTTATCGCCCGAGTATTTACCACAGATGAGGCGATCGCCAATATAGCCGTTAGTTATAATCTAGGAGTAGAAACATCTAATCCTAATTTAATGGATTTTCAGCCATCAGAAATAGGATTTTCTGTACACTATCCTGTGATCTTTAAATCAGAAATTATCTCCAAATATTCAAAAATTTACAATCTTCACCCAGGTTATTTACCTTGGGGACGAGGATATTATCCTATATTTTGGGCTTTATGGGAAGAAACCCCCGCAGGTGCAACTTTACATGAAATTAATACAGGTATAGATGAAGGCCCAATAGTTGCTCAAACTCAGGTTGAATATTTTCCTATTGACACAGGAGGTAGTTTGTTTGAAAGAGTTAGAAAAGCTGAAAAAGATTTATTTTTAGAAAATTACCAAAAAATTGTTAATGGTGAAGATATTCCTGCTTATCCTCAGTCAGAAGGGGGTAGCTATCATACAAAAAAAGAGTTTTTCAATTTCAAACAAAACGCTAACTGGGAATCGATGAACGGTCGAGATTTGATTAAGCTAATTCGTTGTTTAACTTTTCCTCGATACACGGGACTAGAAATTAATCTAGGTAGCAAAAAGTTTGAATTACATTTAGAATTATTATCAAGGGCCAGAAATTAATGCAATTAGAAGACTTAGCCATATTTGGCGGTAAGCCAGCATTTAACGAGCCACTCCATGTGGGAAGGCCCAACATCGGCGATCGCGCCTCCCTGCTCAAACGCATCAATGATATGCTAGACAGGAGATGGCTAACCAACAACGGCCCTTATGTGCAAGAATTAGAAGAGCGAATCAGTAGCTTGCTAGGGGTAAAGCACTGTATCGCTACCTGTAACGGGACAGTAGCGCTAGAACTTGCCATTAGAGCAGCAGGGCTTTCTGGTGAGGTGATTGTACCTTCCTTCACGTTCATCGCGACACCTCACGCCCTACAATGGCAAGAAATCACGCCCGTTTTTTGCGATGTACACCGTCGCACCCACACCCTCAACCCTTGGCGCGTAGAGGAAATGGTTACGCCACGCACCAGTGGTATTATAGGAGTTCATGTATGGGGGCAACCTTGTGATGTAGAAGCCTTAACCGACATTGCTCAGAAACACAACCTCAAGTTGATGTTTGACGCTTCCCATGCTTTTGGTTGCTCATACAAAGGACAGATGATTGGTAACTTTGGTGAGGCGGAAGTCTTCAGTTTCCATGCTACCAAATTTTTCAATACTTTCGAGGGCGGCGCGATCGTCACCAATAACGACGAACTAGCTGTTAAAATACGTTTGATGAAAAACTTTGGTTTTGCTGGTTATGATAATGTTGTTTACATCGGCACTAATGGTAAAATGAGCGAAGTCTCGGCTGCAATGGGATTAACATCCCTGGAGAGTCTTGATGACTTTATCTCTATCAATTATGCCAATTACCAGCAGTATCAGCATGAACTAGCTGGCATTCCTGGCATTTCCTTGTTTACTTACGGAGAAAGAGAAAGATGTAATTATCAATACATTGTACTAGAGGTTGATGAGTCTGTGACTCAAGTTACTCGTGACCAACTAATAAATATTCTCTTTGCGGAGAATGTGCTTGCTCGTCGCTACTTCTATCCTGGCTGCCATCGTATGGAACCTTATCGCTCTTACTTTCCCCATGCAGGATTATTACTGCCAGAAACAGATAAACTGGTGCAACGGGTGTTGCTGCTGCCTACAGGTATCGCAGTGGGGTTAGGGGAAATTAGCCAAATTTGTGATATGCTCCGGTTAGTCGTTGCACGGGGTGAACAAGTTAGAGGAAAATTATAAAATTCGCCTCTTTCTCGATTAGTTAAATTAGGAGAGCTAAGTATCTGAACGTATTGATAATAATCAATGCTGTTAAATTAGTCTCATTTTAATTTAGAAGAAAATATCCCTCTAAATTATCGGTATACAATTTTATAATTTTAAAGGTAGAGAACTTATGCCAAAAGTATCAGTTGTGATGGCTTCCTATAACCATGAGAAGTATGTAGCAGAAACAATTAAAAGTGTTTTAAGTCAGACATATCAAGACTTTGAATTTATAATTACTGATGATGGTTCGCCAGATGGAACTGTAGAGGTTATCAAAAAGTTTGCCGATTCGCGAATTAAACTATTTTGTTTTTCAAAGAATCATGGCGCTTGTACGGCGATGAATAATTGTATAAAAGAGGCAAAAGGTGAATACATAGCAGTAATCAACTCTGATGATGCGTGGATGCCTGATAAACTGGAAAAACAGGTTAAATTTTTAGAGGAACATCCAGAAAAAGGGGCTGTTTTTAGCTATGCCGAAATTATAGATGAAGAAGGGAAAAACATTCCGGAAGAAAGCCCTTCTTACACCAAAGTATTTATACAACCTAATAGAACTAGATTTGAGTGGTTAAGCCATTTCTTTTTTAAGGGAAACTGCTTGTGTCATCCCACTATTTTAATTCGCAAGCATTGTTATGATGAAATCGGCTTGTATGACGAGCGATTTGCTCAGTTGCCAGATTTTGATTTTTGGATACGGCTCTGTACTAGATATGAGATTTATATTATATCACAAAAAACAATAAAGTTTCGTATTCTTCAAGAACAAAAAAATGTTAGTTCTCGCACTCCTCAAAATATGAGCAGGCATTTTTTGGAATATGTCCAGATATTAAGGAACTATTTAAATCCTGAAATTTTAGATAATTTAGTCAAAATTTTTGACATTACAACCCATGTAGAAAAAATTGGAATTGCCATAAAGCTCGGTGAAGTAGAAAGGGAAATAGCACCATTCTTTATAGCTATGTTAGCCCAACAAGCTATATATCCAGCTCATAAATATTTCAGTTTTGATATCTTGTATCACTTTTATGCGAATAAAGAGTTGGCTAACAAATTGAAGGAACAATATTGTTTTGACTTTAATAGCTTGACTAATTTGGCGAAACAACAAGATATTTTTGGGATAGTAGCATTAGATCAAAGCAACCTAGAATTGCAAAATTTACGAGGTGAACTACAAGAGACAAAAAACGAATTAAATCAGTGTCAGACTCAAAAGAATGAACTTAATACTGTTTACTTAGAACTTCAAATAGTCTTAGAGCAGTCTGAAAGTCAATTGCATCAGACTCAGACGCAGTTAGAGCAGTCTGAAAGTCAATTGCATCAGACTCAGACTCAGTTAGAGCAGTCTGAAAGTCAATTGCATCAGACTCAGACGCAGTTAGAGCAGTCTGAAAGTCAATTGCATCAGACTCAGACGCAGTTAGAGCAGTCTGAAAGTCAATTACATCAGATTCAGGCGCAGTTAGAGGAATCGGAAAGTCAATTGCATCAGATTCAGACGCAGTTAGAGGAATCTGAAAGTCAATTGCATCAGATTCAGACGCAGTTAGATCAGTCTGAAAGTCAATTGCATCAGAGTAGAGGGGAGTTGAAGCGAGTACAGTCTCAACTATACCAAGCTCAGGTGGAGTTGGATCAATCCCAGGCTCAATTGCACCAAACAGACACAGTATTGCAACAATCCCAGGCTCAATTGCACCAAACAGAGGCAGTATTGCAACAATCACAGGCTCAATTAGCCCAAACTCACCAGCAATGGGAGGAATCACAGGCTCAATTAGCCCAAACTCACCAGCAATGGGAGGAATCACAGGCTCAATTAGCCCAAACTCACCAGCAA